>JAEUQZ010000080.1 GCA_016788965.1 Anaerolineae bacterium
CGGCATTGCCGTCACTGCCATCTTCAGCCTGATGTTCGCCTGGAACGAATTCCTGTTCGGCTACATCCTCACGCGCGATGCCGCCCGCACCATCACGGTCGGAGTCTCCGGTTTCCAGACTCAGCAGGGCATCCTCTGGGGGCCGCTGGCCGCCGCCGCCGTGGTCTGCATCCTACCGATGCTGGCGGTGGCGCTGGTCTTGCAGCGGTACATGGTACGCGGTCTCACCTTCGGCGCGGTGCGTGGATAAAGGCGGGTATACATATGAACTTATCGCAAGCCTGGGATCGCATGTTCTGGTCCATCATGCTCACGATCTTCGTCGGTCTCATCTGGATGCGCTTTCTCCAGGATGTGGCTGCCTGCGAAGGCCCTGGATTGATTGTTGCCGTGACCGTTGGCATCGTCTTCTTTGCGACCGGCTGGCGCAGCGCCGCCCGCGCCGCTCGCCAGCAGCCGGCCAATGGCGCGAAAGAGGGAGAAGCCTGAACCATGCTTGAGCTTCGCTCCGTCACCAAGACATATGGCAGCAAGACTGCGGTCAGGAATCTGAACCTCGAATGTCGGCCCGGCGAGTTCGTTGTCATCTTCGGGCCGGCCGGCGCAGGTAAAAGCACCACCCTCAACCTGATCGCCGGAATCACCGAACCGACCCAGGGAGAGATTTATTTCAACGGGAATCTACTCAACCGCGTGCCGCCCGAACACCGCAACATGACGATGGTGTTCGAGAACTACGCCCTCTATTCCCACCTGAGCGTGTTCGAGAACCTGGCCTTTCCGCTCCGCGCCCGTCGAATGCCCCAGGCGGAAATCAAGCGCAGCGTGCAGGAGATCGCCGCCATCCTCCAGATCGAGCCATTCCTTCAACGCCGTCCAGGTTTTCTGAGCGGTGGGCAGCGCCAGCGCGTGGCTTTGGGGCGTGCCCTGATCCGCGATGCCGATGTCTACCTGCTGGATGAGCCGATCTCGCACCTGGATGCCAAGCTGCGTCACCGGATGCGCGGCGAACTCAAAGCCCTGTGTCAGCGCAAACAGGCCACGGTCATCCACGTCACCCACGATTACCGTGAAGCCATGTCGCTGTCTCACCGGATGCTGGTCATCAACCAGGGCAATCTGATGCAGTTCGGCACACCCGACGAGATTTATCACACCCCGGCCAACGAATTCGTCGCCAGTTTCGTCGGCGAGCCTCCGATGAGCTTCCTGGATGTTCATCTGCTGAATGCTGCGGGTTTTCCCCGGTTGGTCGTCTCCGGCACAGACGCGCAGCCTGTGAAGCTCGATCTGGGCGAGAAGGCCGCTTCCACCATGACGAAAAGCGCCTCGGTGGGAACCCTGCGCCTGGGGGTTCGCGCCAGCGACATTTCGCTGAACATGACCCTTTCCGAGACGCATACGACCCCCGCGGAAGTCTATGTCGTCGAGACCCTCGGCCACCGCGATATTGTCACCGTCAAGATCGGCAAAGACCTCGTCAAGGTGATTGCCCCGTCGGGCATCGGTCTGGATGTCAGAGATACGGTCTGGCTGAACATTTCTCCCCGCACTTATCACCTGTTTCATGATGAGCAGGCGGTTTCGCATCCCGTGGACGAGATTCGCTCGCCACAAGGAGTGTGAGCAGCATGGCAACGGTTCGCCTTCAAAACATTCGCAAGAGCTATGACCGGGGCAAGACCTGGGCTGTCAACAATGTCTCGCTGGAAATCCCTAACGGAAAGTTCATGGCCCTGCTCGGCCCCTCCGGTTGCGGCAAATCGTCCACCATGCGGATCATCGCCGGCCTGGAAGAACTGACGGCGGGCGAAATCTGGTTCGATGACCAGCTCGTCAACCGCGTCATGCCCAAAGACCGCAACGTCGCTATGGTCTTCGAGACCTATGCGCTGTATCCCACCCTGACCGTCTACGAAAACCTGGCCTTCCCGCTGCGTTCGCAGGGCAAACCCGCCGCGGAGATAGACCGGCGCGTCGGCGAGATTGTGGATATCCTCCAATGCCAGGAACTGCTCGATCTCAAACCCGCTAACCTCAGCAGCGGCCAATCGCAGTTGGTCGGGCTGGGCCGCGCCCTGATGCGCCAGCCGAATGTCTTCATCATGGATGAACCCATCTCCCACCTGGATACCCGCCTCCGCAGCCGGATGCGCTCCTATATCAAGCGCCTGCACATCGACCTGAATTACACCATGCTCTACGTCACCCACGATCAGGAAGAGGCCATGGCCCTGGCAGATACCATCGCGGTGATGGATGTCGGTCAGGTGGTGCAGATCGGTTCGCCCAACGAGGTCTTTCACCAGCCTGTCAATATGTATGTGGCCGGGTTTGTCGGGGAACCCCCGATGAACTTCCTGGACTGTCAGGCGGAACAGCGCGGCGGAACTTATGCCCTGTCGTTCCAGGGGCACAGCATCCCGATGCCGAGCAGCGGCGCAGTGTTGAACCAACGCCAGAGCATTCCCAGAGATGTGGTCGTAGGTATTCGTCCGTTTTATCTGGATTTTGCCCACGCCCGCAGCGAGACGCATACCCTGCCCGTTGAAGTGTTCGTGGTCGAGCCAATGGGCGATACGACCGTCCTCAGCGTCAATTCCGGCAGCGTCCGCTTGCAGATCGTGACCGGGCCACAAGCAGCCGTCAAAGGGGGCGATACGCTGTGGCTGAGCCTCGACCCCGCCCATATCCTGTTGTTCGATAAACAGACCGGACTGCGGATTCAGTAGTTCGGGGGGAAAGCAGATCATGGCAGACAATGCGTTGTCTTACCGCCAGATCGCCAAAATGATCGACATCAGCGCGGTGCAGGCGCCCCACGGCGAACAGGACATCCGCGAACTCGTCCAGGTCGCCCAGACCTACGGCTTCGGCGCTATCCACGTTCTGCCCGCCTGGGTGAGCTTCACCCGCGCCCTGCTGGCCGGATCGACCGAGATCGCCCTGGGCGCTCCAGTCGGGTTCCCGTCCGGCGGCAGCCATACCCTCATCAAACGCGCCGAAGCCGTGCAACTGGTTGCCGATGGCGTCGATGAGTTCGACATGATGCTCAACGTCGGCAAACTGCGCTCGCATGACGATGCCTATGTGCTGGACGATCTGCGCGCGGTCATCAGCGCCGTCAAAGTCCCGGCGAAAGTGATCCTGGAAACCCATTATCTGAACGACGATGAGATTCGCCGCGCCTGCGAGATGTGCATTCAGGCCGGCGCAGCCTTCATCAAGACTTCGACCGGCTGGGCAGAAACCGGCGCGACCATCGAGAACATCACCCTCATCGCCGAGTGTGTCCGGGGTCGCATCGGCATCAAAGCCGCCGGCGGCATTCGTGACCTCGACAGCCTGATGCACATGTATCGCCTCGGCGTGCGGCGTTTCGGCATCAATGTCCAGGCCGCTGTCGATATCGTTCAGGCCGCGCGGAGTCACTGATCGGATCGGATGACAGGCCATGACCCACATCCTCGCCTATGACCTGGGTACAGGTGGCTGCAAAGCCTCCCTGTACAACGCCGCTGGAGAGGCGCTGGCTTCCGTCTTTCACGCCTATGACACCTTCTATCCCCATCCCGGCTGGCATGAACAGCGCCCGGAGGATTGGTGGCAGGCGGTCATCCACAGCACCCGCGCCTTGTTCACGGCCAGCCGCGTCGATCCGGCCTCGGTGCGCTGTCTGGCGCTCTCCGGGCAAAGCCTGGCCGTCGTCCCGCTCGATCAGGACGGCCATCTGCTGCGCCAGACTGTGCCGATCTGGTCGGATACCCGCCCGGCGGAGCAGGTCGAACAGTTCTTTCGTCAGATCGACGGTGACGATTGGTATCTCACCACCGGCAATGGTTTCTCCCGTGCCACCTATTCCGTCTTCAAGATCATGTGGTATCGCGCTCATGAGCCGGACATGTTCGCCCGCATCCACAAGGTCGTCGGCTCCAAGGATTACATCAACTTCCGCCTGACCGGGCAGATCATCACCGACCACTCTTATGCCTCCGGCAGCGGCGTTTATGACCTGTCACGGCGGGCTTATGACCCCCGCTTCATCGCCGCCAGCGGACTGCCGGAAACCCTCTTCCCCGATATTGTCGAGTCGACCGCCTCCGTCGGGCGGCTGACCGCCCCGGCTGCCGAGGCGCTCGGACTGCCACGCCAGGTCGAAGTCTTCTGCGGCGGCGTCGATAACTCGTGTATGGCGCTGGGGGCGGGCAACACCCGCGCCGGGAAAATCTATCTCTCGCTCGGTTCATCGGCATGGCTGGCAGTGTCGTCGCCGCAGCCTGTCGTCGATCTGGGTATCCGCCCGTTCGTCTTCGCTCATGTCATCCCCCACATGGCGACCTCAGCCACCTCGATCTTCGCGGCCGGCAGTTCGCTGCGCTGGATCAGGGATGTCGTCTTCACTGGCTATAAAGATCGAGCGGCCGAGGCTGGCCGCGACGCCTACGATCTGCTGGTCGAGTCGGCGCTGCAAGCGCCCATCGGCGCCAACGGGGTCTTCTTCAATCCCAGCCTGGCTGGAGGATCGGCAGCTTATCCCAACCCGGCCATTCGCGGAGCCTTCCTGGGACTGGACCTGCGCCATACCGAACACGACCTCATCCGCGCCGTTCTGGAAGGCATCACCTTCGACCTGTGCATCATGTACCGTAAGCTGGCCCAGCTTGTGCCTTTGGAAGACCCCATCCTGATCGTCGGCGGCGGCAGCAAGAATCCGTCCTGGCGACAGATGTTCGCCGATGTCTTCAACAAACCCTTCGCCCGCGCCAGCAGCGGGCAGGATGCGGCTTCGCTGGGCGCGGCCGCGATTGCCGCCGTTGGCAGCGGTCTCTGGCAGGACTTTGACCGGATCGACAGTTTGATCGAAGCCGGCAGCCCGGAAGTGCCCGATGCCGGGAACGCCGCGCGGTACAGCCATGTCCTCGGCATCTACGAGCAGACCTGGCAGCACCTGTCCAGCCTGGCTGACCTGATGAAACGCATCTGAATGACCCCGGTCTTGTGCCGGGAAACATTTCGAATAATTCTGACCGGAGCAGCAGTAGTCATGATGACCAATCTGAGAGATTGTCGCGTGCTTGTTACATCGACTTCTTATGGCATGAACGACCCGTCCCTGCGCTCGGAATTGGAGAATCTGGTTGGAGAAGTCATCTACAACCCATCCGAGCATCCGCTGACCACGGCTGAACTGGCTCCACTCGTCAAAGGTATTGACGGCATGATCGCCGGCCTGGACGAAATCAGCGCCGAGGTCATCGACAGCGCCGACCGCCTCAAGGTCATTGCCCGCTACGGCGTCGGGTTGGATCGCGTCGATCTGGCCGCCGCCAAACGCAGGGGCATTGTCGTCACCTATACCCCCGGAGCCAACGCCGTATCCGTCGCTGAACTGGCGGTAGGGTTGATGCTGGCGCTGGGCCGCAACCTCATCACCGCCGACAGGCTCACCAAAACCGGCGGCTGGCCGCGCCTGAAAGGGCGCAGCCTTTCCGGTAAGACCATCGGGTTGATCGGGCTGGGCGCGATTGGCAGCCACGTCGTCGGGATGCTGCGCGGCTTCAACTGCCGCATCATCGGCTATGATCCGGCCCTGAGCCGCGAGCAGGCGGCTGCGCTGGGAGTCGAATGGCTGGAACGCGATGACGTGATCCAGCAGTCTGATTTTCTCTCGCTGCATCTACCCGACAACGCGGCTACCGAGAACATGTTCAACCACGAAACGCTCGGCCTGATGAAGCGCGGCGCTTATCTCATCAACACCGCCCGCAGTGAGCTGATCGAGGAGTCCGCCCTGATCGAGTACCTGCAAAGCGGTCATATCGCGGGGGCGGCCCTGGATACCTTCCGCCATGAACCTCCAGGCAAAGATCATCCGGCGCTGCAATTCGATCAGGTCATCGCCACGCCGCACACCGGTTCGCATACCGACGAGGCCACCAACCGCATGGGCCGCATGGCGCTCAACGACTGCCTGGCCGTGCTGCGTGGAGAAACCCCACAGTATCGCGTGGTCTGAGGGGAATCCGAGAAATACGTTGGGGACAGCGCAGGCTTGAAATGTTCCCCACTTCGCCATCTCTCTGACCGTCACCGCCGCAAAGGTGCTGCTGCTGGGAACACGTCCAATAACACAGTGTGTGCAATGCTGGACATGATCGATTCCAGGGCGTGCCATTCGGCGGGTCGTTCTTCGAGCTTTGCCACATCCGCCGCCAGTTCAGGTGGGTCGAGCAGCACCGGGACGATGCCGCACATCGAGTACGCTAAACGGGATTGGCGCCTCGGTTGGCGCGGGCAACGCGAGTGCCGCCGTCAGGAGCAGGCTCGAATGAACAGAGCGATAAACAAAAACGGACAGTCCTGAGACTGTCCGTGATGGAGCTAACTGTTCGAGTTGGCTCCAATATAGCTGGGGGACCTGGATTCGAACCAGGATTAATGGATCCAAAGTCCACGGTTCTGCCGTTGAACTATCCCCCAATAAGGTTTTGCCAGTATAGCAGAGCGACCCTAGCGGATAAAGACCGAGTCGCCCTCCTCTAGCTGCCTGGCTTGTTGGGGTCAGGGAAGGCGTTCCCGAACGACCCCGGCACGCGCGTCGGTTCCGGCGGTGGCGGGACATTGTTGTCGATGGGCAGGGCTTCCAGCACGGCCTGGGTTTGCAGGGTGATGAGCGCCAGCCAGCCGATCACGCCGTTGAAGTCCACCTTGACCCACGGGCTGTAAGGACTGCGGGCCAGCAGGGTGACTTTGGCACCATCGGGGATGGTCATGACCAGCGGAAAGCTCACATCCGGCGCGGCACGCATGTTCACCCCGGCGGGAGCGACCACGGTCGCCGTCCGCCCGATGTCGCCGTAGCGCTGCGGTGGGAGCGGCGTGGCCTCATAGACGGCATCGATAGCGCCGACGTTCTGGATGAGCAGCGGGGCGAACATCCAGCCCGTCTCGCCGCTGTCCAGGCGCACATGATACCAGTCGCCGCTGCTGTTCTGGCCGAGGACGCTCAAGACCTGACCAGGCTGCACCTGAAGCAGCACCTCGGCATCGGTCGAGGGTGCGATGCGGAGATTGACGGCTCCGTCGGTGGAAACGTAACCCGGCTGCGGCAGGATGATCGTCCGGTCGAGGAGCGCCACCGGGAAATTCGCCACCAGGGCCTCGTCCAGTGGCAGAGGCGCGGAGGGCAGTGTGACCGGCTCGGCGAAGTTGTCGCCCGCATAGCCGACCAGGATTTCCTGCCCTGGCCGGAGGGTCTGCTCGGCTCCGGCGGCATACAGGCTCGACTGCCCTGAAAGCCCAGCAAACACCGTCATGCTGTCGATGGTCTGGATCAGCACTGTGCCGTTCAAGCCCAGCGACACGCCGTTGATGGCGATGTTGACGGGCTGGCCGAAGGGCGTCTGGACGACATAGGCGCTCCGAGGCAGGCTGCCGCAGGTCGAAGCGAGCGTCGCGCCC
The DNA here is from genome assembly GCA_016788965.1 of Anaerolineae bacterium. Taxonomy (GTDB): domain Bacteria; phylum Chloroflexota; class Anaerolineae; order Aggregatilineales; family Phototrophicaceae; genus CFX2. Next base: position 7,462 of record JAEUQZ010000080.1, read on the forward strand.
GTCCGCACCACCACCGACTGCCAGGCCGGGAGATCGGGCGCGGTGCGATCCAGCAGGCTGACTTCGCCGACGGCCAGGCCGGTATAGCGCACCGGCGCGGGTGGACGCAGCCAGACGATCCCACCGCTGAGCGTTTCCGGGGTCAACGCGCCGGCGCGGATCGAATCGACGACCCGGACTTCGACCAATGCGCCGACCGTCGTCAGCGCGTTCGCCACCGGCCCGGCCGGTTCGATGATGGGCGGCGCGCCTCCATTGCAGATGTAGCCGACCGGCCCGGCGATGCAGGCATCGCTGGCGGACGTCCAGAGGTTTTCCAGGGCGGGGGCGCAGGCTGGGGCGGACGCTTCCTGAGCCGTAACCCAGGCCGCGCCGAGCAGGAGCGCCATCACCAGACTGGCGAGCAGAGTCAGTTTTCGCAGGGGGTTTCTCACGCGCACGATTACACCAGGGCCTCGACTGATAGGCTGTCCGTAATTGTAGCAGAATTCTGCCGAGGTCAACTCACCTGTGCGCTGGGCATTTACATCGCTCCGGCTGCCTGCTAGAATCCCACCCGGCTGAAAGGCCAAATTTCACACGTCCAGACCTGGAAGGTGTTGCCCCGCCCTGCGCGAGGTTGCGTTCCGGGGATGAAGGGCGTGATCGATCAAACACCACATCAGGAGAGACCCGACCATGCCTTCCAATGTTTCGATGAAGGCGCTGCTGGAGACGGGTGTTCACTTTGGGCATCGCACGCCGAAGTGGAACCCGCGCATGGCGCCCTTTATTTTCACCTCCCGCAACGGCATCCACATCATCGACCTCCAGCAAACGCTGGCGAACCTGAACAACTACTACGATCACGTCCGTGATCTGGTGGCGCGGGGCGGCACGGTGCTGTTCGTGGGGACGAAGCGCCAGGCGCAGGAAACCATCGCGCAGGAAGCGGCCCGCTGCCACATGCCCTACGTCAATCACCGCTGGCTGGGCGGGACGCTCACCAACTGGCGCACCATCCGCGACCGCATCGACATGCTCAAGAAGCTGGAAAAGCGCCGCGATGCGGGTGAATTCGCGCTGCTGACGAAGAAAGAAGCCCTGGTGCTGAATCGCAAGATCGAGAAGCTCCAGCTTCGTCTGGGCGGCATCCGCGAGATGAAGAAGCTGCCCGAACTGCTGATTATCATCGACACCACCCGCGAAACGACCGCCGTCAAGGAAGCCAACACGCTGAGCATCCCGGTGCTGGCTGTGGCCGATACGAATTCCGATCCCGATCTGATCGACTTCATCCTGCCAGGTAATGATGACGCCGTGCGGGCCATCCGCCTGATCGTGAATGCCTTCGCCGAAGCCGTCCTGGAAGGTCAGGCGATGCGGAAGGGCGACGAGGAAATGATTGCCCAGGAACTGCCGGAACCGACCGAATCCTTCCATGATTATGGGAAGGAAGAAGACGTCGCGGATGAGGCTTACCTGGGCGCGTCCACGCTCGCCAAACTGCGCGACTCGAAGCTGTTCGAGGACGACGAAGCAACCAACGAGGAAAAAAGCTAAACATGGAAATTACGGCCAAGATGGTCAAAGACCTGCGGGATGCCACCGGCGCTGGCCCGCTGGACTGTAAGAAGGCGCTGGAGGTCACGGGCGGCGATGTTCAGAAAGCGGTCGATTGGCTGCGCGAGAAGGGCATCGCCAAGGCCGCCAAGAAACTGGGCGCGGGCCGCGAAATGAAGGACGGCATCGTCCAGGTATACATGCACCACAATAAGCGCCTGGGCGTGGTGGTGGAGATCAACTGCGAGACCGACTTCGTGGCGCGTACCGAGAAGTTCCAGGAGTTCGCCTACAACATCGCTCTGCACATCGCCAACCTCGCGCCCAAGTACGTGCGCCGCGAAGATGTGCCCGATGCCCTCGTTCAGGCCGAGCGCGATGTGCAGCGCCGCCGCGCCCTCGACGAAGGCAAGAAACCCGAATTCGTCGATAAGGTCGTGGACGGCCGCATGGACAAGTTCTACGAGGAAATCTGCCTGATGGAGCAGGTTTTCATCAAGGACGACTCCCAGAAAATCTCCGAGATGCTGTCGGCAGCCGTGGCCGATCTGGGCGAGAGCATCCAGATCCGCCGCTTCTCGCGCTTTGAACTGGGCGAGTCGCTCGACGGCGGCGACGCTTGATGGGATGCACTCCACGGGTGCAAGCAGCAGTTTATTCAGGGATTAGCCTCCGGCTAGTCCCTTTTTTTTGCCTACGACCAGGAAATGGGAGGAAAATCGTATGAGCATGAATACCAGCCCTGCCTTCAAACGCATCGTCCTCAAGCTGAGCGGGGAGGCGCTGGCCGGCCCGCAGGGATCGGGCATCGATCCGTCCAGCGCCGCTTACATTGCCGAAAAGGTCAAAGCGATCCACGAACTGGGCGTGCAGACCGCCATCATCATCGGCGCGGGCAACCTGTGGCGCGGCAGCACCGGCGTCCACCGGGGCATGGAGCAGAGTACCGCCGATCATATGGGCATGATCGGCACGGTGATGAACGGTCTGGCCTTGCAGGATGCCTTCGAGCGCATGGGGATCGTCACGCGCGTACAGACGGCCATTCAGATGAACGCGGTCGCCGAGCCGTATATCCGGCTGCGGGCCATCCGCCACCTGGAAAAAGGCCGTGTGGTCATCATCACTGGGGGCACGGGCAACCCCTTCTTCACCACCGATACGGCCGCGGCGCTGCGGGCAGCAGAGATCGATGCCGATATCGTGATTAAGGCCACGAAGGTGAACGGGGTTTATTCCGCCGATCCCAAGAAAGACCCGACCGCCACCCGCTTCAGCCGCCTGACCTACGACGATGTCCTCGCCAACGAATACAATGTGATGGACATGACCGCCTTCGCGCTGTGCCGGGAACACAGCCTGCCGATCCTGGTGGTGGATTTCTGGGCCAATAACGACCTGCTGGAGGCGGTGCGCGGCAATCACAGCGTCGGCACGATCATCGCCAGCAAAGAGAAACTCGCCCAGATGGGTTGAGCAGTTAGCCGAGGCGGACGGCTTCGACCAGCAGGCTGTGGTAGGCGGGAATGGACGGCGCGGGGATACGCAGTTCCAGCGGGTAATCGGTCCCCGGCAGCACATCGGCATTGAGAGGGAAGATGCGGTAGCCGGTGACGCGCCCGGCCGCATCGTAAAGCGTCAGGACGGCGCGCGCCAGTCGCAGCGTGACCGCCTCCGCGCCGTGGATCGAGGCCCAGACGTGGTAGGCGGAATTGGCGTAGACCGACTGCACCCCGCGCGGTTCCGGCAAGGCGAACCAGGCTTCCGCGCCCGGCGCGGCATCGGCGGTATGGATCGTGACAGCGGCTCCGGCGAACTGCTCCCAATCGATGTGGAACAGCACCCGGTACGGGGCGGCGCTGCCCGGCAGCAGGAGGCGCTGCTCCAGGCCGGATTCGGCGGCAGCGAGTATCTGCCCGTCGCGCCCGATCACCTGCACGCTGACGGTGACGCGCTCTACCGGGACGGCGGCTGTATTGATGACTTCACCCAGGCAGACCACGCTGCCCGTGGTCAGCGGCGAACAATTTGGCGGGGGCAGCGCCAGCAGCAGCGGGGCGGCGGTCGGCAGGATCGGTTCCCCGGCGGCATTGAAGGCCGGGCCGGGAATGACGATCTCGTGGCCGACCGGCAGCGCGCGCGGATCAAGGTCGGCGTTGGCGGCCTGAAGCACCTCCAGATCGACACCGAACGAGCGAGCGATTTCCGCCAGCGTATCGCTGGGCTGAATGGTATAGCGGGCGGGGGTGGCCGTCGGTTGTGGAGTGAGAGGGGGGAGCGACGGTGCAGAAGTGGGGGGCGGCGCGGTGGACAGATAAGCCACCAGGGTGATCGAGAGGGACTCGGTGGGGAGGGCGGTTGGGGCGGCGTCGTGGGTCGTGGTGCAGCCCACCACCCAGACACTCACGAAGACGGCGAGGATGCGCCGCCAGCCCCAATAGCCCATCTTGCCGAATATCCCTCATTATCCAGCGGATGCTGCTTTTATCCCGCATTATAGCCCCAGTCCAGCGCCTCAGCTATAGGAATTCTGGCGAACTGCGATGGCGGTTTTCCGGTGATTTGCACGAGGAGGAAAGTAGATGAGCGATACACGTCTGGAAGCGCTGGTCGGGCAGGTTCTCCGCGCCCACGGCTGGACGATTGGCGCGGCGGAATCGTGTACGGGCGGGTTGGTGATGCACCGTCTGACCAACATCCCTGGCAGTTCGGATTATGTCATGGGCGGGGTGGTGGCCTACTCCAACGCGGTCAAGCAGGCGCTACTCAAGGTCGAGGCGGCGGCACTGACGACCTACGGCGCGGTGAGCGAAATCGTCGCGGCACAGATGGCGACCGGGGCGCGGGCGCTGCTAGGGGTCGATGTAGCGGTGAGCCTGACCGGGATTGCCGGGCCGGGCGGTGGCACGCCGGAAAAACCCGTCGGATTGGTTTACATCGGCGTGGCCGGGCCGGGTGAGCAGGTGGTCGTCCAGCGGCAGGTCTGGAGCGGCGACCGCGAGGCGATCAAAGCGGCCAGCGCGGAGGCAGCGCTGGCGCTGGTGCTGGCGCGGATCGGCGGCGAGTAGACGGGTGAGCGGAGGTTTTCGGGAAAACCTTTCTTGGCGACGGTGGGTACTATCATCACTACACGGGTGCGTGTCTGCCGTCAGACGCAGAAGGGATCGACCAATGCTTCGCTTTCGCAGCCTGATGCTGGGATTGAGCCTGTTTGTGCTTCTGGTCTTGCCCTGGACATTCATCCAGGCCAAAGAGGTCGTCAGCGTGACCGTATCCGGGCCGGGGTTGGCCGGCGAAACTGAACTCACCGAACTGGATCAGATCGAGCCGGTGGCCGAGATGCGGACGCTCGACCGCTTCGGCGCAGCGCCGGAGAGCATCGGCGAGCAGTTTTTCGTCCTGGGGCTGAACGTCGGAACGGGGCAAGAGGTCGTTGCCACGACCGTCTACCACTACTATCCCACGACCGATCCTGACGTCGGCTATCTCTACTATGCCGATGTCATCAACGGCTCCTCCGATGCGGAGGGCGACTGGTTCCGGCTGGACGCAGCCTCGAACCGGGCGCTGCGCGAGGTGCTGTTCAACCTGATTGTGAGCGCGGCATCGGAGTGATCCGCCACGGCACAATGAAGCTCAGGCGGAGTCCTGCTTTTCAGCTTCGATCAGCGCCCAGGCTTCTTCTAGGGTCCCTACAAAGAAGAACGTCTTCAGGACGCTTGGGCTGATGGTCTTAAAGACCTCGCCCAGAGTCTTGATGTAGTGATTGGCGCCTACCATGATCGTTCTGCCAATATTGGAAGGTTGTCGCTCCAGTCGCCGGACAACGCTCAGGAAATTGCCGCTTGGCATTCCCGATTGGCGAAGATCACAGATGAAGTTCACCGTGTGGGGAACTGACTTTTTCATCTCATTAGTTTGATCGAAGGCCGTATGCAGATCATTGATGTTCCATCTTCCCTGGAACTCCTGAAGGATCACGGTGTGTTCGGGGTTTCCCCAGGTAATGTGAATGGGCATAGCCTTCCTTCCTTTGAATACGTTTTCACCGCCGCGTGTCGAAACAGGAAGCGACACCTTAATTATGAGGTTGATAGCCTAAGCGTAGACCTTGAGGGTGAAGCAAGCGCAATCAGGCCAAGTCCTGCTTTTCAGCTTCGATCAGCGCCTAGGCTTCTTCCATCGTGTCTACAAAGAAGAACTTCTTCAGGAGGTTCGGACTGATAGTCTTGAAGGCATCGCTCAAGGCCTTGATGTAGTGATTGGCGCCTACGGCGATTGTGATGCCGGTATTGACGACTGGGGCGCGTTCCATGCGCCGGAGCGCGCTCAGAAAATTGCCGCTGGGCAGTCCGGATGGGCGCAGGTCACAGATGAAGTCGATGCGACGGGGAACAGCTTCGGTTAGTGTGGCAGCCATATCGAAGGCCGTATGCAGATCATTGATGTTCCATTTCCCCTGGAACTCCTGAAGGATCACGGTTTGTTCGGGATTGCCCCAGGTGGTCTGGATAGGCATAGGACAACTTCCTTTGGTACTGCAAGCCACGATATTACTGTAACATGGCAATATGCCCTGTAACCCTTAAGATTGCCTGCTTCAGTCCGGGAAAATCAGTCGGGTGAACTGGGGTCGTGGTTTCCGGCCTGGATTCGGGTCAGAGCGTCTTCCAGGCTGTCAACGAAGACAATCCGGCTCATCAATCCACCATGCAGCCGCTGAAAGATTTCGCCGAGCGCCCTGAAGTAAGGATTGGTTAACCCTCATAATAAGACGAAAAGGATGTAAACTGACGGCATGATCATGCGCTATGAATACCTCAGCCAGCATCCGACCGTGTTTCAGAAATGCACCGGACTGACCGTTGGTCTGTTCGACCCACTGGTGGAGGACGTGCTGCCGGTGTATCTGGAGGCGGAAGAACGCCGTTTGAACCGTCCGCAGCGGCAGCGAGCCATCGGCGCAGGGCATCCGTTTGAATTGGATAGCCGCGACCATGTGTTGCTGACAGTCATCTGGTTGCGCCTGTACCCGATCCATGAGGTGCTGGCATACCTGTTTGGCATCAGCGACTCGACGGTGTCGCGCTTGATTGAGCGGGTGCTGCCGATGCTGGAGCAGAGTGGACGGGATGGGATGCGCTTGCCGGATC
>JAEUQZ010000810.1:0-439 GCA_016788965.1 Anaerolineae bacterium
CTCAAATTTGTTGCTGCTGCATTTGCGGAATTGGCATTTTGGGGCGTAACGCCATTTTGTTGCAGCCGTGTTGCGAGGGAACCCCCTCACAAGGGTTACGGTTGCTGCACTGCGCATAACTGGATGAGATGCCCGCTGCATGGTTAATGATGCTCCCGATTCGGAAAGCTGCCAAGATCAGGATAGCACGAAGTGGATTAGAACGCAAGTTCGTATTTTCTAACCAATCGGCGATAGAGGTAGGACTACCTTAAGTGGTGGAGGCTGTTTTCATGCCATCCCCACCCCTCAATCCCCTCCCCATTGCATGGAGAGGGGACTTTAAAGACCTCGTATGAACCGTTGTAATCACACTGTAAAAAGCAAGAAATCTGACCCACCGTTTAATGTGGTGCTAGCGGGTGGAATGGTAAGTGACGAGTCGGTTGTCATCCGGAAG
>JAEUQZ010000810.1:449-706 GCA_016788965.1 Anaerolineae bacterium
GGTCTGTCAGCAACTTGCTGATCTGCCGAAGAAATGGCGATGATGTAACTGCCCTGATCGTTTGCAGCGGAGCTATGCAGTAACCTTTTCATCCTATGTAGGGCATCATAGAATGACATTTCGGATAATTCGAACAACCCCAGAAGCGATTACCTGCATTTGCACCGTTTTTCGCCGTTCTCAAGACCATCGTGCTGCCACATTTAGGACACAGCGGGTTTCCAACAGGCGCTGGTATGGGTGTGGGAGCGACCTTC
>JAEUQZ010000811.1 GCA_016788965.1 Anaerolineae bacterium
TCGATCAGTTCTTCGCTGACCTCGTCGCTGGTGACGCCATCGGCCAGCATCTGCTTGATGGCGTTGACGATCTCGGCCCGGCCGCCATAGTTGAACCCGACGTTCAGCACCAGGCGGGTGTTGTTTTGCGTCATCGCCACAGCCGATTCGAGCTTGCGCCGGGTGGAGTCGGCCAGACCGTCGACCCGGCCGATATGCCGGATCTGAACACCTTCGCGGTGCAGCTCCTGCAGCTCGTTGTCGAGCACCTGATCGAGCAGGAAGAGCAGGCCCTTGACCTCGTCGACCGGTCGGGCCCAGTTCTCCGTGCTGAAGGCGTAGATGGTCAGGTGCTGGATGCCCAGCTCGACGCAGGCGCGGATGATCCGGCGCAGGTTCTCGACCCCGGCTTTATGCCCGGCGGCGCGCGGCAGGCTGCGGCTTTTCGCCCAGCGACCGTTGCCGTCCATGATCAAACCGATGTGACGGGGCACCTTAAGGGTCGCCGGCGCGGTCGCCGACGAGATCATGGCGGCGATGCTGGCCGAAGCGCCGCTCGATCGCGCCTACGTCAACGACGGGGGCGACATCGCGCTGCATGCGGCGCCCGGCCGGTCGATCCGCGTCGGCCTGGTCGCCGATCTCGCCGCGGCCGTCCCGGACGGCGTCGTCTGCGTGCCGGCCGAGAGCCCGGTGCGCGGGATCGCCACAAGCGGCTGGCGCGG
>JAEUQZ010000812.1 GCA_016788965.1 Anaerolineae bacterium
CAGATCGTAGAACGCAAAGCCGTGCCACTCCGGATGATGCATTTGGCCCGCGAGCCAGACCAGGACGGACCAGCCGGTGAGTTCGGCGGCGGCGTGGGCGATTCCCTCGCCGCCGATGATCCAGAACATGTCGAAGCCGCGGAGGGCGTCGAGGCTGATCAAGCGGCGGCTAGCGGGGGGCGTTGCGTCTGGAGCGGTAGAAGCTGGCGAAGCGTCGGGCATAGGGCCGTTCATGAACGTGGAGCGCTGCGTCCGCCAAGCAGTGACGGTCGGGGAAGTCGATTGTGGTCGGTCGGCGCGACCGTGAGAAGGGAGATTGGCGCACGGAGCGCCGAGGATTGCGTCGCTCGGAACTGGTTAAATGGCGAGTGAACGGCGACGTCAAGAATTGAACCGCCAAGGACGCCAAGAGCGCCAAGGGAAGAAAGGCAAAGGCTTATGGAACCGCCGATGGACGCGGATGAGCGCCAATAAGAGATTTATCTGTGTCTATCGGCGTTCATCGGCGGCTACTTTTTTTCATTTCGGTCATGCTCGCCGTGCCGTCGAGGTTCAGTTCCTTTGTATTTTCCTTGGCGCTCTTGGCGACCTTGGCGGTTAAACAAATACCTGTGCCGTTCTCCAGGCGTTGAGGGCCGAAAAGGCGCTGCCCGCGTGGCGCTTCATTATGTTAGAATGAGGCGACCTCGTCGTCGCTACTTTT
>JAEUQZ010000813.1 GCA_016788965.1 Anaerolineae bacterium
TTAATCCCCGGCCCGTTTCTCAAATTGATGTATAGAGAAGGCGTTCTAGCGATTGCTAGTTGCCCATTTCCGGATGTTGTTGGCTTTGGGACTGGCGTTGGAAATGTGGTCATGGCAAACCTCCTAGCAATTTTACAATCACAAACACACACTAAGGCAAATGATAATGCTAATACAATTTGATATTTGTGGCAAAAGTTACAATATCTTTCTAGGGTATCCTCATATCGCGTTTTCAGTCTTGCACGAGTAGCTAGGGACAGCTATACTATTTCAACTTTTACGGGGCGTGGCGCAGCCTGGTAGCGCGCTTGCATGGGGTGCAAGAGGTCGTGGGTTCGAGTCCCGCCGCCCCGATCAACTTAAAACTGGTTATTTCAAGAAATATTTCTCGAATAACCAGTTTTTGTTTGCTATTTTTTTGCCACATGTTAAACTTTCGCTGGTGCTTTTCTCCGCATATTTGAACCCTGTATCAGAGTTATGAGTATAATTTCCGACTCGTGCCTCAATACAGGAGGGGGAGTTGCAATATTCTCCTTGATGTGGAGAGTACAATTTAGTCGTTCTTAGTTGCAAGGAGTCTCGCATGAGGAATACGTTACGTTTCTTTGCTTTAGGGATGTCAGTATTGCTGCTCGCAATGTTGATCGTTCCAGTGGTTGCGCAGGATGTTACCCCGGGGGAAGGGGGAATCATCAT
>JAEUQZ010000814.1:0-433 GCA_016788965.1 Anaerolineae bacterium
ACAACTGGTTCGATCGGGCCTCGGGCAACCGGATCAGCTTCTGATCAGACCAGTGTCAGCACCACCCGCAAACCATGCGGGTGGACCCGTTCGGCGCGGGCATCGCCGCCGTGGCGCTGGGCGATCTCCCTGACGATGGCCAGTCCCAGGCCGCAGCCGCCGGGCAGTTCGCTGGCGCGCCAGAAGCGCTGGAAGACGTGGGTCATGTCCTCTTCCGACAGTCCCGGCCCGTTGTCCTCGACCAGCAGCCGGGTGCTGTCGCCGTCGGCCTCGACCTTGAGCGTCACGGCGCTGCCGCGCGGGGTATAGCGCAGGGCGTTGTCGATGAGGTTGGCCATGGCCTCGCGCAGTTGCAGCGCGTCTGCCTGCACGGTCCGGTGCTCCACGCCCTCGAACCCGAGATCGACACCGGCAGCGACGGCGCGCGGCGTCC
>JAEUQZ010000814.1:443-702 GCA_016788965.1 Anaerolineae bacterium
TTCGCGCGCCACATCGCGCGCCAGTGCCGCCAGGTCCAGCGGCTCGCGCCGTGCCGTGGTTTCGGTGCGCGCCAGCGTGAGCAACTGGTGGACCAGGTGGGCGCTGCGCTCCGCCCCGGTGAGCACCTTGGTCAGGCGGGCGCCCAGCACCGGGTCGGTGTTCTCGCGCTGCGCCAGCTCCACCTGGCTGATCAGCCCGGCCAGCGGCGTGCGCAACTGGTTCGCCGCGTCGTTGATGAAGCGCTTTTCCTGGTTAACG
>JAEUQZ010000815.1:0-333 GCA_016788965.1 Anaerolineae bacterium
AGCAGATTGATCAAGATCTGGCGCAGTTTGCCCGCGTCGGCCTCGACGAAACGGGCCGTGTCCGGCGCGATGTCCACCGTGAGCGAGATGCCCCGGCTTTCGGCGCGGGCGCGGATCATGGTCCCGATATCCTCCAGCAGGCGCGGCAGATCGAAGGGCTCGCTCGCCAGTTCGGTCTTGCCCGCCTCGATCTTGGACAGATCGAGGATGTCGTTGATCATCGCCAGCAAATGCCCGCCGCTGCGGTTGATGATGCCGAGCTTCTGCTTTTGGTCCTCGGTGGCGTTCCGGTCGCGGGCCAGCATCTCGGAAAAGCCGAGAACGGCGTTGAGC
>JAEUQZ010000815.1:343-700 GCA_016788965.1 Anaerolineae bacterium
GCAGCTCGTGCGACATGTTGGCCAGAAACATGCTTTTGGCGTAGCTGGCAGATTCGGCGGCGTCCCTGGAGCGCCGCAGCTCGGCCTCGGACGCCTTCAGATTCGCTTCGGACGACCGCAAGTCCGCTTCGATGCGCTGGCGTCGGGCGATCTCTCGCGCCAGCTTGCGATTCCAGTAGAGGAACGCGAACAGGATCAGCGTCGCCACCGCCACGACCCGCCACATCAGGGTGTGGTCGATGCGCGACAGGATCTTCTGCGGGTCCCACTTGGCGTTGATCGCGTCGCGCTCGTGGGGCGTCATCGCGGCCAAGCCCTTGTCGATCAGGCTGGCCAGCTCCGGCCAGTCTTTGCGGA
>JAEUQZ010000816.1:0-438 GCA_016788965.1 Anaerolineae bacterium
AAAATGCTCAGCCTGATTTTGTGGGTTCCTTTCTTCGGCGCGGTGCTGGTCGCGCTGTTGCCGGCCGCCCAATCTCGCCTGATTCGCGGGGTGGCGCTGTTCCATGCTGGCTTGACGCTGATCCTGTCATGGAGCCTGCTGGCGGTGTTTGACCGCAGCTCGGCGGCGCTGCAATTCGTGGAGCAGGTGGTGTGGAGTTCCACCATCGGGGTGTCCTACGCGCTCGGCGTCGATGGCCTGTCGCTGCCCATGGTGTTGCTCGGCACGCTGCTCGCCGCCGTGGCGCTGCTGGCCTCCGACAAGGTCACGACCGGGGTCAAGGGCTATCACGCCTGGCTGCTGATCCTCGAATTCGCCATGCTGGGCGTGTTCATGGCCCAGGACTGGTCGCTGTTTTTCATGTTCTGGGAATTGACCCTGATCCCGCTGTTTTTCCTG
>JAEUQZ010000816.1:448-700 GCA_016788965.1 Anaerolineae bacterium
GGCGGAGAAAAACGCCACGCCGCCAGCCTCAATTTCGTGCTGTACACCATGGGCGGGTCGATCTTCATGCTGATCGGCCTGATCATGATCTATCAGGCCACGCCCGAACATTCCTTCGCCATGGCGGCGATGGCCAAAGCCGCCGCGCTGTTGCCGCGCGGCGAGCAGGTATGGCTCTTGTTGGCTTTTCTCATCGGCTTCGGGGTGAAAATTCCTGTTTTTCCGCTGCATGGCTGGTTGCCGCTGGCCCAC
>JAEUQZ010000817.1 GCA_016788965.1 Anaerolineae bacterium
GTTCGGGCTGGGCGCGTAAATGAAGCTCAGCAAGAAGCCGTCCGGTGACCATCGCGGGCGGCGGACGCTCCCCGTTGGGAAGTCCGTGAGCGGGTACTTCACCGCCCCGTCCGCGCTCACCACCCACAAATCAGCCTCCCGCAGCAGCGTCCCCGGCGCGGCGGTCTGCCCCTCCGGTGTTGGTACAGCCGTCGCGTTCACGTCCGCCCCCGGCACCCGCTGCGTGTACGAGATATACGCCAACCACTGCCCGTCCGGCGACCATTCCGGCTCATGCTCATCGCCCGTCCGGCTGTAAAATTCCGGCGTTCCCCCCTCCGTCGCCACCCACCCGACGTGCCACGTTCGCCCATCCGTACCGTCCGGGTTCAGCTTGCCCCGAATCATCGTGAAGGCGATCCGGCTGCCGTCCGCTGAAGGCTGCGGCTCCCACACACTCCACTCGCTGTCCGGCAGTTCGTTGTATTGAATCAACGCCCGCGCGTCCCGCCCGTCCAGCCTCACGCTGTACAGCCGGTTCATCGCCCCCGCCGCGCTCTCCGTGTAAATCAACCGGCAGCCGTCCGCCGTGAAGCCCCACGGCATCAACCAGCCTGTCCCCGGCTTCAAATGCCGCTGCCCGCCGCTCCCCACGTCGTACAGGATAATCTCATCCTGCGCCGCCGTGTTCACAGCGATCAGCGGCCCAACCAGCTCGTC
>JAEUQZ010000818.1 GCA_016788965.1 Anaerolineae bacterium
CTGCCCCGGCTGTACTTGGAACTGAATCAAGCTGGCGATTTCCGCTGCCAATCGGAACGCCACCACCTGATACACCCCCGGTGAGACCTCACGCACCTGCACACCATTATTCTGCTGCGCCGGTTGTGGAGCGGACGGGTAGTTCAGATTGCCTTCCGCGTCAGGGATACCAGCCGGGCTGTCCAAGAACCACTCGTTAATCCGCCGGCAGTCCGTAGCCGGGTCGCGCAGCGAACGCACATCACACATCTCGCGCAGCGCCACTCCAGATGGCGGCTGCCACTGATCAGACATCAACTGCCCATTCACCGCGAACTCGTTCACCAGCAAATCGCGGTTGCCGTAAATCCCATTCATCACCGCGTTCCAGATCGGCGCGGCTCCCGTCAAACCGGACGAGTTCACCATTGGATCGCCGTTGCTGTTCCCCACCCACACCCCGACAGCTACATTCTGTGTATAACCAACCGTCCAGTTGTCCTTAACGTCATTGGTCGTACCCGTCTTCACCGCCGCGTCGATATTGCCGAGGTTCAGCGGGCTGTTCAACCCCATCGCAGCGCTGCGTGCCCCGTTATCGCTCAAAATATCATTCATGATGAACGCCACGCGCGGATCAAGCGCCTGCTTCCCAAAGCCGGCACGATCAACCGTTCGCTCGTTCGGGATACCATTCGTGCAGCCGTTCTCATAGTTGTA
>JAEUQZ010000819.1 GCA_016788965.1 Anaerolineae bacterium
TCGCCGGCCAGTTCACGCCCGATCACGATCTTCTGCATGTTGCCGCCCGAGAGCCGTGAAATGCCGCCGCCGGGGACGGCTGCCGCGACCGAGAAGCGCTTGATCACGTCGGCGGCGAAATCGCGCATGCTGCGGCGATTGAGGAAGCCGGCGCGGTTGAACTGCCCGAGCCGATAGCGCGAGACGATCAGGTTCTCGTCAAGGTTGGTGTCGAGGTTGAGGCCGACGTGGATCCGGTCTTCCGGGATGTGCGCCAGTCCGCGTTCGCGCCGTTCTCGCACCGAGAGCGTGGTGGCGTCCTTGGTATTGATCACCAACCGGCCGCCGTCGAGCGCGCGCATGCCCGTGATCGCCTCGACCAGTTCGGTCTGGCCGTTGCCGCTGACCCCCGCGATGCCCAGGATCTCGCCCGCGCGCACGTTGAAGGATACGCGGGTCACGGCCGGGAAGCCGCGCACATCGGTGACGCTGACGTCATCGGCTGCAAACACCACCTCGCCCGCCTGGCGCGGGGCCTTGTTGACTTTGAGCAGCACCTCGCGCCCGACCATCATGCGCGCCAGCTCCGGCACCGTGGTCTCGGCGACCGCTTTGCTGCCGGCATTGCGCCCGGCGCGCATCACGCTGACGCGATCGGCCACGCGCACGACCTCGAGCAGTTTGTGAGTGATGAAGACCACGGTGTAACCGGCCTT
>JAEUQZ010000081.1 GCA_016788965.1 Anaerolineae bacterium
TCGAACTCGTCGCCGGGTTCGGGGCCGCCCATCTCCGCCCAGCGCTTCCGCAGGGTGCTGAAGATGGGCCGGGTATCCGGCAGCGAGGCGAAGCGCCGCCGCCCGGTTCCGGGGTCGGTGCCGAGGTTGAAGGCCGTCGGCGATTGGAAGTGGAGGCGGATGAGCGGGGGGAGCGACTCCGGCGGTTGGTTCCAGCGGGCATGCAGTTCGCTCAGGCTGGCGTGGCCGCTTTCGGGATGGCTGCGGCCGGTGGCGAAGGCATCGGTGACGGCGAAGGTCACGGCGCCGATCCGCAGGTGGGGCGGCTGGCGGTCGAGGAAATAGCGGCGCAGGAGCGCCTCGAAGGCCGGTTCGCAGAGGAGGGTAAAGCGCCAATCGGCGGTGTGTCCCTCGGCGAAATGCAACGCGCCATCGTGCCCGCGCCGGTCGGTCTGGAGCAGGCTGATGGTATAGGGTTTGTGGCGGTTGGCATCATGCAGTTGGGCGGCCAGGGCGGAGTCGCCCCGGTCGATCAGGTTGAAGAAGGCGGCGCGGACCTGATCGCCGTGATCGGGTGGGATCGCGCCCGGCCGCAGGGCAGCCAGGCGCAGCACAATCGCGTACAGGTGGAGGGTCTGCATAGGGTGTGCCTCAAGCGATGAGCGCATGGATCAGGCGCGGAGTTTGGCGTTGAGGTCGCGCTCGCAGGTCCTGACGATCTTCTGATGCACCTTCGCCACATCTTCATCCTTGAGGGTGCGCTCGTCGCTCTGGTAGACCAGGCTGTAGGCCAGGCTCTTGCTGCCGGCCGGGATGGGATCGCCACGGTAGACATCGAACAGGCGGGCAGCGCGGAGCAGGCTGCCTCCGGCGCGGAGGATGACGGCTTCGACGGCGGCGGCGCTGGTGTCTTCGCTGACGACCAGGGCGATGTCCTGGTAGACGGGCGGCGTGGTCGGGAGCGGCTGGACGGTGTAGTTGGGTTCGACATCAGCCAGCAGCACGTCCAGATCGAACTCGGCGACGAAGACGGGCGCGGCAGTCAGCTCGAAGGCGCGGGCGACGGCGGGATGCAGTTCACCGAAGTCGCCGACCGGGCGGCCATCGACCAGCAGGCGGGCGGAGCGTCCCGGATGCAGGCTGGGATGAGTCGAGCGGGCATAGCTGATGCCGCGGATGTGCAGGCCGTCGAGCAAGCCTTCGACGACGCCTTTCAGATCGAAGAAATCGACCGGATCGGCGGACTCGTCGTTCGTCCAGGAGGCGAGGCGGCGCGGGCCGGTCAGCAGCAGACCGAGGCGGCGGGGTTCATCGGGGAGATCGGCGCCGCGCTGGAAGTAGACATTGCCGATCTCGAACAAGTGCTGGCGGGGGGTGTAGCGGCTGTTGGCGAGGGCGTTGTCGATCAGGCTGAGCAGGAGGCTCTGGCGAAGGGCGACGCGCTCCGGCGTGAGCGGGTTCGCCAGCGAGACATACGCGGCGGACTGAAGGGGTGATTCGCCCGCCGACCACCCGGCAGGGATCAGCAGGGCTTCGCGCTCGGCGGTGGTGAGGCGGTAGCTGATGGTCTCGCGCAAGCCGAGGGCGACCAGGATATCGCGGGTCTGCTCTTCGCGGTCGAGGGCGGTGTTGCTCCATTGGGGGGGCAGCATGTCGTCCATGACGGTATCGGGAATCTGGTCATAGCCGTGGATGCGGGCGATCTCCTCGACGAGATCGGCCTGCCCGGTGACGGGATCGGCGCTGATGTCCAGGCGGTTATCGGGCACGGTGACGTGCAGGGTATCGCCCTGGACGGCAACCTCGAACTGGGCGCGGCGGAGGATGGCGGCGACCTGCTCGACGGTGAAAGTCATGCCCAGCAGGCGCGTGACCTCATGGATGGACAGGGCGACCTGGACAGTAGGCGCGGGCAGCGGGTAGTCATCGATGATTCCCTGGGCGATCTGACCGCCGCCGGTCTGGCGCATCAGTTCGATGCCGCGACGGACGCCGAGGATGGCCTGGCTGGGATGGACGCCTCGGCTGAAGCGCGTCCCGGCGTCGGTGAAGACCTTCTGCGACTGCATGGTGCGGCGGATGTTGATGAAGTTCCAGTTGGCCGCTTCCAGCAGCACGTTACGGGTGTCCGGGCTGATTTCGGTCTCCGCGCCGCCGATGATCCCACCCAGGCTGAGGACGCCGGCTTCATCGCAGACGAGGATGTTGTGGGCTTCCAGCGCGCGGGTTTGCTCGTCGAGCGTCGCCAGAGTCTCGCCGGGTTCGGGCAGGCGGGTGATGATCTTCGGGACGCGGCCGCCGACGCGGGCCTTGAGCTTGTCGTAGTCGAAGGCGTGGAGCGGCTGGCCGATCTCGAAGGTGATGTAGTTGGTGACATCGACGATGTTGTTGATGGGGCGCTGGCCGACCAGTTTGAGGCGGCGCTGCATCCACTGCGGCGAGGGGCGAATCTCGACCTCGCGCAGGAGGGTCAGCGTAAAGCGCGGGTTGAGTTCCGGGCCGCGGATGTCGATGGCGACCTGGCCGTCGATGCTGGGGCCGGTCTGCACCACGTCATAGGAGGGCTGGCGCAAGGGTTTGCCGAGCAGCGCGGCAACCTCACGGGCGACGCCGAGGATGCTGAAGCAGCGGGCCAGGTTGGGCGTGAGTTCGATGTGCAGGATGACATCGCCGAGGACATCCTGGAGGGGCGTGCCGGGCACGAATGTGCCGGGGTTCTCCAGCAGGAGGATGCCTTCGTGTTCATCGGAGAGGCCGAGTTCCTTCTCCGAACAGACCATACAGCGGTTGGGAATGCCGCGCAGCTTCTTCTCTTTGAGGATCATGCGTTTGGGTTCGTCGCTGTGGCCGTCCCAGACTTCAGCGCCTTCTTTGGCGAAGGGGGCCCAGAGCGGCTCCGGGAGCGGCCCTCTGCCCCGGTATTCGAGCAGGTTGGGCGCGCCGGTGACGGTCTGTTCGAGTTCGGCGCCGCCGTAATCGACCAGCGCCAGGACGAGGCGGTCGGCATCGGGGTGCGGCTTGACCTCGCGGATGGCGGCCAGGACGATCTTGTCCCGATCCCAGACGAGGTGATCGGATTTGGGCCAGCGGACGCCGGGGACATGTCCCTGCGGCAGGCCGAGGTAGGTGATGGCGCCGACTTCGAGGCCGGCGACGGTCAGGCGCTCGGCCAGGAGTTCGACGGGAATATCGATATCGACGAAATCGCGGAGCCAGGAGAGCAGTACTTGCATGATTCAGAGCCTCGTGGTGATGGTGGTCAGCCCAGCCGGACGCGCCGTTGCGCGTCCCTACGAATGATAGTGAATCCCCGCTTGGGGAAGGCGGATTACAGGGGATGATCCTCACCCCCCGGCCCCCTCTCCATTACATGGAGAGGGGGAGTCAAAGTCCTAGAACTGCTCCAGGAAGCGCAGGTCGTTGCTCCAGAAGTAGCGGATGTCCTGGATGCCGTGCTTGAGCATGGTCATGCGCTCCGGCCCCATGCCGAAGGCGAAGCCGCTCCACTGGGTGGGATCGTAGCCGCCGTTCCGCAGGACGGTCGGATGCACCATACCCGCCCCGGCGATTTCCAGCCAGCCGGCATATTTGCAGACGCGGCAGCCCTGGCCGCCGCACAGGAAACATTCCACGTCGATTTCCATGCTCGGTTCGGTGAACGGGAAGTACGACGCCCGGAAGCGCACCTTCGCGTTGGCGCCGTAGAAGCGGCGGGCGAACTCCGTGACCGTGCCCTTGAGGTCGCTCATGCGGATGTTCCGGCCAATCGCCAGCCCTTCCAACTGGTGGAACTGCATCTCGCTGCGGGCGGTGATCTGCTCGTAGCGGTAGCACATGCCGGGCAGGATGACGCGGATCGGCTGTGTGCCCTCCGCGCCGAGTTCGCGCATGGCGCGGATCTGCCCCGGCGAGGTGTGCGTCCGCAGGATCATGCCGGGGGTGGTGGTGTAGAAGGTATCCCACATGTCCCGCGCCGGATGATGCTCCGGGATGTTCAGCAGGGTGAAGTTCATCTCGTCGGTTTCGACATCGCGGCTGCGGAAGACCTGGAAGCCCATGTCACCCCAGATGCGGTAGAGTTCGCGGAAGGTCTGGGTCGAGGGGTGCAGGCCGCCGGTCGGATGGGCGCGGCCGGGCAGGGTGACATCGATCTGGCCTTCTTCCAGGCTGCGGGCCAGTTCATGCTCCTGCACAAGCTCCGCGCGGGATTCGTAGGCGGTCGCCAGCAGGTCGCGGACTTCGTTGGCGCGTTTGCCGAAGGCGGCGCGTTCCTCTTTGGCAAGCTGGCCGATGCCGCGCAGCATCAGGGTGATGGCCCCTTTCTGGCCGAGAATTTTCAGTTCCCATTCGCGCAGGGCGTCGCTGGACTGGATGTGTTCCAGGTCGGCCAGTGCTTGCTGGTAGGTTTGTTCCAACTGCTGCTGCATAGTGGCTCCTCATCGATGCCTGAAACCGAATTGCGGTTCAAGAAAATCAGCGAATATCCCGTTTGCGCCGCCAGACACTAAAGGATACTGTTGGCGAACTCATAATCCTCACCCCCCGACCCCCTCTCCATTGCATGGAGAGGGGGAGGAAATATCACGGTCAAGGGGTTCAGGGCAATTGACCAACAGTATCATTTGAGCGTTTCGCCGATCCGTATTTGCGAGTGACACCAAAGATGCGCGCCTCGTCAGCCAATCTGCTCTCACCTCCTATCCGCGCGACCGCTGCCGCAGTGCTGGCCCTGATTCTGATCGGCGTGCTGCTATGGCTCCCGTTTGGCTGGAACACCGCTTTCTATGCCGATGCCTGGGTCTACATTTCGGATGCACAGAAGGGCGTGATCCTGCTGTCCGATTCGGTGCGTCCACTTTCGACTCTGCCCTGGGCGATCGTTCATGCCCTGTCACCGAATTCGTTTGTGGGATTGCAGATCGCCATCATGGGCCTGCTGATCGGCAAAGGGATTGCACTTACTGGGCTGCTTCAGACCTTGACCGGGAATCGCTGGTTGGCTTTCGCGGCGGGCGTACTGTTGTTAGTCTACCCAGCGGACGAAGCGATCTTCAACGCAGGCATCATGTCGATCCACAATGCCACCTTCTTCTTTCTGCTGGCTCTGTGGATGTTGGCTGCCCAGGCTCGGAGGCGCCGCTGGTATCACTGGCCGCTGATCTGGGGTGCGTTGGTCATTTCCGTTGGTACTTACGAGGTCGTCTATCCGCTGGTCTTAGTCGCGCCGCTGCTGTTGGTCTTCATTCAGGGTGGCTTCAAGCGCGAGTTATGGAAAGATGCGGCGCTGTGGTATGCCGTGCCGCTCGTCATCGGCCTGCGCTATGCCTACCTGCTCATCACCAATCCGGCCACCTCTGGGCTGGCCTACCAGAGCGGCATCTTCGATCCGAATGCGGGCATTTCTGACTGGTTGGGCAGTCTGGCGCGAGTCTACGGCGTTCATCTGTTCGCAGGCTGGCGCGATTCGCTTGAGATCACCTTCGCCTACGGGGGTTGGTCGGGCTGGCGCAACCTGCCGGGTGAATTCCTTCGCCAGCCATTTCTGACCTACGGTATCGCCGCCTTTCTGATCGCTGTGGCTGCGGCCTGGTTGCAGCAAGCATCGACAAATCGATCCGAAGGGCGCAGATTGCTCTGGTTGATCGCTGCTGGGGCGTTGTGGATCGGTCTGGCTTTTCTGGCCTACTTGCCCTCCGCGCTGCGCGACGCCGATGCTCGCACCTTCATCTATACATCGGCTGGGGCGGCGCTGGCATTCAGCGCCCTGTTAGCTTGGATTCGGCTGCGCTGGCCCCGGACTCGCCTTCTTCTGACCCTGATACTCGGCTTCATGGTCAGCATCGCCTGTTTGCGACTCCTCGACCAACATCAGAACTACCGCCGTGGTCCCGAAGGCGCGCGTCCGGCGCTGCGTGCCCTGGTCGAGCAGGTTCCCAGTATACGACCAGACAGTGCCGTCGTCGTCATCGACGAGACCCCCTATCGCGGCCTTCGGGATGTGTTCACCGGGTTGAATGAGTATTTCTTGCTGGCGCTGCGTGTCCTCTACGACGATCCAACTCTGATCGGCGTGATATGCTATCCCGATGATCCCCAGAGTCAGGCTGTCTTCAGAGGGAGCTGCCGTATGGAAGCAGATACCGCCATTCTACAAAGTCTGGAGCCGATTTACCCGCGTACATACGATCAACTCATCGTGCTGCGCTACACCCCTGAGCGCGACTTCATCCTCGTGACCGATCTTGGCAGCATTTTCCCTGGGGCTGATACTGCCGGCCTATATGACCCCACCGCGCGGATCGACCCGACTGCTCCGATGGCCGAACCTGCCCGATCCATGCTCAGCCTGGGATCATGACCGGCGCTGGTCACACATCTTCACTCAGCCCACATCGAGCCGTATCGTGACTTCGTCGCCTTCCTCGATCTGTTCTGCTTTGCGGACGCTGGCTTTGATGGGCACAAGGTAGACATCATCTTTGGGGAATAACGACGTTTGCCACTCGGTTCTGCCGATCCGAACCTGCACCGGAATCACCCCCCAGCCATACGTCACGAACGTCGATATCGCCTTCAGATCGCGGCTCTGCTCCGGCGGAACTGTGACGAAGTACCACGGAGCAGGCCCCTTCCAGAACCAGATTTCGCCCGTGAACTCGATACTCATAGATACACTGAATGCCTGTTGAAAGTCACAAAATGGACAAGGCCACTGGCTTTAGCGTCAGCCTACCGGCATTACGGTGTCGGTGTTGGAGTCGGCGTCGGGCTGGGCGTGAACGTCGGGGTTGGAGTCGCCACCAGATACACGCGCAGCGCCAGCCAGTGGAAGAATGGCTCGAATCCCTGCATCCCGCGCAATGCACCGCAGCTCGTCAAGAAAAAGGCGACGGGGGTATAGCCTTCCAGCACCGTGCTGTCAAGAACAGCCCCAGTCGCGCGGTCGATAAGCTGGATATCGAGGTCCACCTGATAGCGGGTGATCTTGCCCCCGCAGCCACCGCTGACGCTCAGCGGTTCCACTTCGGTCTCGATCTGTGTGATGATGACCCACACATCGGCTCTCTCTCGGGTGGCAGCCTTGATTTCCTCTGGCAGAGAATCCATGAACCGATGCCGCTCGCCTTCCGCGTCCTCGATCCAGACCTTCTTAAGCAAGGAAGCCGCTACGGTTGCATCAATCTGTTGGTCAATGGTCAGCGTGGGCGTTTCCATTGATTGGTGAAAGGCCGTGAGCGTCATAGCAACGGCGGTTTCTACGATAGGATTAGGGGTGGGGTTGTTTTGAGCGACGGCGGCGGGACTTGATGGGAAGCCTGCGAATACAAGCGTGAATACACTCAGACTAGCCAACACAACAAGCAGCAGTCTGCGATTCATGGGAATCCCCTAGCATAATTTAGGCAAAGAAATTATTCACTCTAACATTATAACGAGGCCAACCCTATCAGCCAAAAAGCTGCCCCGGCAGATCATACCCGCTGCTTAATCCTTCTGGCTGTAATCCGCGTACATATCCGGCACGATCACATGCGCTTCGCGCGGCGGGCGCACATAGGCCTCATCCGCCGGAGGACGCGGCTTAAGCTGAAGCGGCGCCGGCATCACATCCTCGTAGCTGAACTGGCTCAGCAGATGCCGGATGCAGTTCAGATGTGCCCGGCGTTTGTCGTCCGCATCGATCTGATACCAACGCGCTTCCGGGATATCAGTGTATTCCATCATCGTGTCTTTGGCCCTGGAATACTCCACCCACCGATCCCGCGACACCAGATCCATCGGGCTGAGCTTCCACATCTTGGCCGGATTGCCCGCCCGCCCCTGGAATCGCTTCTCCTGCTCGGCATCGCCGACCGACAGCCAGTACTTGATGAGGTGAATTCCTGCCCGCACCAGCATCCGCTCGAATTCCGGGCAGGAGTGCATGAACTCCCAGTATTCATCGTCGGTGCAGAACCCCATCACATGCTCGACCCCGGCCCGGTTGTACCAGCTTCGGTCGAAGATCACGATCTCGCCTGCCGCGGGCAGATGCGCTGCATACCGCTGGAAGTACCACTGCGTCCGCTCGACATCCGACGGCTTGCTGAGCGCGACCAGCCGCACCCCACGTGGATTAAGCGGTTCGACCATCCGTTTGATCGTGCCGCCCTTCCCGGCGGCATCCCGCCCCTCGAAGATCAGACAGACCCGCTCGCCCCGTTCCTTCACCCAATACTGCCAGCGTACCAACTCGAATTGGAGGCGCACCAATTCCTTTTCGTAGAAGTCACGGGGCAGCTTCTGGATCGGCCCCAGCCCATTCGTTGGTGGAGTAACAACCTTCACTTTCCCAGTCTTCTTGGCTTTGTCCTTCTTGCTCATCGATCTGACCTCCAAGGTGTCGCAGCCGTTTGAGCCTATTGTATGCAGAATACCGCGTCCTGCCTACAAATCGCTACCCGCCGCTGACCAACGCCTGCGTCCCCAACACGCCCAGCAGCACACCCACCGTCAGCAGAATACTCCAGGCCAGCGCCCCGACGGTGAGCCAGAGGAACAGACGGCGCGGCGGCATATCCAGCGTCAGCCCGATTACCGCCCCGATTTGCGCCCCGACCGTCATCGGCGCAGCCATTCCCAACCCGACCAACCCGTAGCGCCGCAGCATGTCATCCAGCCAACCGGAAGGCACGATCCGCTCGCGGCCGCGCAGGAGCCGCCGCAGCACCCACTCGCGTACCGCCCCGCCGAAGAGCGCCACCAGCGCCGCCCCTGCCGCGTAGCTCAGTGTCGTCGTGGCGATCACCGTGAGCGGGGCCAACCCCAGCGCCAACCCCGCCGGGATCGCCGGCCAGAACGAAAAGAACGCCAGCGCGAAGATGCTGGCGACTTTCACCACCTCGGCCACCGTCCCATCAGTCATAAGCGGCCCCGCCCTTCCCTCTACCCCAGAAACACAAAGGGCGGTTCAATAACCGCCCTTGTTCCAAGCATGTTGATGCGACCTAGACCGCCTCGGCATCCAGCGGTTGCAGGAGATGTTCCCGCTCGCCCAACCACTTGATCGCCGACAGCGCCGCCTTGCAGCCGTCGCCCGCCGCCGTGATCGCCTGCCGGAACACGCTGTCATGGATTTCGCCCGCGGCGAACACGCCTTCGACGCTGGTCTGCATGTGGTGATCGATCTTCATATACCCGGACTCATCCAGCGCCAATTGATCCTTGAACAGCCAACTGTTCGGATCATAGCCCACGAAGACGAACACGCCGTCAGTCGCCTTCTCTGTGACCTGCCCGGTCTTCACATCGCGCAGCATCACCGCTTTGACCACGCCTGTCTCGTCGCCCTTCACCTGATCCACCACCGTGTTGTAAGTGAAGTGAATCTTCGGGTTGGACTTCGCCCGCGTTTGGAGCGCGACGCTGGCCCGCAGTTCATCCCGCCGGTGGATGATGTTCACTGAGCGGCCAAACTTCGTCAGGAAGAGGCCTTCCTGCAACGCCGAATCCCCGCCGCCGACCACGCTGATGTCCTTGCCCCGGAAGAAGAAGCCGTCGCAGGTGGCGCAGTAGCTCACACCTCGTCCCACATACTGGCGTTCGCCCGGCACGCCCAATTCGCGCGGATTCGCTCCGATGGTGATGAGGACCGTATCGGCCTGATAGACCTCGCCGCCGTCCGTCTTGAGCGTGAAGGGCGTGCCCTGGCTGAAGTCCACTTCGGTCACGCTCTCGTAAACCAACCGCGCCCCAAACCGCTCGGCCTGCGCCTTCATGTTCTCGACCAGTTCCGGGCCGGTCGTCCCGTTCGGGAAGCCGGGGAAATTCTCCACCTCATGTGTGGTCGAAATTTGCCCGCCGAGCGTCTTCCCGGTGAAAACCACCGTGCTGAGCTGCGCCCTTGCCGTATACAATGCGGCCGTCAATCCGGCTGGACCAGAACCAATCACTGCTACCCGTTCGCGCTTCATATCGTTTCCTTCATCATGTTCATGGCTGGTGCGGTCGTGCGTGTGCCCGCGTGCTATGGAACGTCCTTGTCCAGTTCCCCGCGCATCTCCGCCTGGACGATGCACAGCAGCGCCTGCCACTCTTCGCGGCAGTCCCGGCAGCAAACCAGATGCGCCTCGACTTCCGGCCACAGATCGTGCAGGCTCGCGCCCGCCGCCACCTTCTCCGCCAGACATTCGAGCTGGCAGCCGCACGAATCGCAGTCCATTCCGTCGTCCTGATGTTTCAGGAAGATGTGCTCGATCAATTTGCGGGCAGGTTCGTCATGCGGGTTCATCACGCACTTCCTGACATGGGTCACACTACTGCTATGGACGTGGACTCGGCAGACCTTCTTACCTGCTGTTATTCGTGGAACAGTTCCAGCATGTACTCGGTCGAAAGCCCCTGGCTCTCCAGATGCCCGCGCAGTTTGCGCCGGGCGTCATGGAGCAGCTTGTACAGCGCATTGCGGTTCGTGCCCATCCGTTCCGCCAGGATTTCCAGCGGCACATCCTGGATCGCCACCGCCACCAACGCCTGATATTGCCGTTCGGTCAGCGCGTCTTTCAGCGCCGCGTTCACTTTTTGCATGACATCAGTACGTTCGGTTGCGTCTTCTGGATTGGGGATCGGCGTGCTGGTCAGGCTGGCGGCACTGTCCGGCATGAGGTCACCATCCGCCGTCAGATCATCCAGGCTGAAGTCCCGGTAGCGCGCCCGCCGCAGGTCGCTGATCGCCACCCGCACCGCCACTTTGGTCGCCCAGGTCGTGAAGCGGCTGTCGCCACGGAAGCTGTCCAGGTTCTCCATGACCCGCAGAGTCGCATCCTGTGCCAAATCCTCGGCCATCTGACCGATCTCCTGGCTGGAATACTGGCTCAGATCGCTGCGTTCGCGCGTCAGATAATAGTAGATGCCCCGTTGGAGGCGTTCGCGGAGGTCTTGCAGCGCGGCAGATTGGGTGTCTGGATCAGCCCGCAGTTCGGCGATCCATTGCTCGTTGGTGCGCTCGACCATGCGGGCTACAGAGATTGCGCGGATTCGTCGGTGGGATAAATGGGAGTGCGTACAAAATTCACCCGCAGCACCAGGAACCCCAACCGCACATCATCACCGTCGCGCAGCACGCGAGGCTGGTGTGGAACCAGTTTCTGGCCGTTCAGGAACGTGCCGTTGTAGCTTCCAGCATCGCGCAGATACAGCGAGTCCCCGCTGCGGCTGATGACCGCGTGGCGTCGGGAGACGCCTTTGTCCGCCGCGCCGTAGGCTTCCAGATCGACTTCAGGTATCTCGCTCGTATCCGGCGAACGCCGCCCCATCACCAGTTCGTTGACGCTGGTCGCATCGAAGGTATAGGCCGGTTCGCTCACGCCGCGCACGCGGATCACCAGGGTCGTGCGCTCATTGAACCGCGCAGTTCCCC
Organism: Anaerolineae bacterium; assembly: GCA_016788965.1. Taxonomy (GTDB): domain Bacteria; phylum Chloroflexota; class Anaerolineae; order Aggregatilineales; family Phototrophicaceae; genus CFX2. Next base: position 11,378 of record JAEUQZ010000081.1, read on the forward strand.
AGCGAGGTTCGTTCTCCTCGTAGTCCGTGTTCTCCAGGCCGCGCGTCGCGTTCCGGCGCAGGAGTTCAGGATCGATGTCGCCGCCCGGTTTGTCCGGCTTGTGAGTCACAACAGTCCTCTGATCAAACAATATTGCTGAATAATCCCATTCATTCTACCATGTTTTCGCGCCCTGCAACCGCGGCCGACCTCAATTCTTGAGCCTTCTTGCAGTCGGATTCACGCCCCAGGTGGGTTGTCCCCTTCGTCTATCCGAGCAGTACCCTCATGCATCATCACCGAACCAGAACGTATCTGGTGGCTCGGCGTCGGATTTATTGCTGATCCAGAATTTCCCTAGCAGGCAGCCCATTTTCCGCCGGGGTCTATCGGATGAAGGACATGCGTGCTTTGGAGGCAGCAATCGCTGCTCACACCGGGAAGACCCAGGCCAGCGCCTCCGGCAGGATGCTGCGGAACGCCACCAACCCATGTCCGCTGCCGATCTCCGTGTAGCGCGACCCCTCTCCCAACCGCCGCAGGAAGATGTCATGCAGCGCCTGAGCCGGCTTGACGAACCGCGCTTTGGCCTCGTAGCGCCCCACGGATTGGAATACCCGGCTCGGCAGCACCGGTGCGCTCTCGAAGCGCTCGGAATACTGGCTCAGGAGCGCGTCGTCGCTGCCTTTGCCCAGCGGCGGCGAGATCAGCATCAGGCTGTTGAAGACCGCCGGATTCTTCAGCACCGCGTGGGCGGCAGCGATAGCCCCTGCCGACACACCCCCAATCCCGATCTGGGTGGAATCGATCTGGTAGCGCGTCTGGACGAACGGCAGCAGTTCCAGCAGCGTCGAAGCATAGTGTTTGTCGTTGCTGACGTATTCGCGGTCGCGCTCCTCAGGTGTCCCGCTTTGGAGCATGGCGATCACCAGCGGCTTGAGGCGTCCGTGCTTGATGAGCGCGTCGGCAATGAACGGCACTTGCAGTGGCCCGGACATCCACTGCCCATCCTGGAGGATCAGCAGCGGATAAGCCAACCCGGACTGCTCGTAGCCCGGCGGCGCATAGACCCACAGCTTGCGCCCCTTGTACCCCAACTGCAAACTGTCGAAGCTGAATTCGGTCACTCGCCCATGTGGAACCGACCGCAGCACCAACCAATCGGTGAATGGACGCGCCCGTCCCATTTGCAGCACCGAAACATCCTGCTGGGTGGTGTGCATCCGCAGCGGGTTGGCCGGATCGACGCGCCAATGCGTGGAGATGCGCCCCAGAATGTCCCGTTCCTGCGCCAGCGGAGTCATCGGATCGTCCACTGCGATCAGGTAATCCAGCAGATCATCCTCCGCGAACGGGCGGGTGATGTACCACAGCGAAGTCCCGTGCAAGTTGGTCATCGCCACAAGGGGGGGATCGCCCTTCACGCTGTCCATGTTCAGCGCCACCCCGTGCTTGACTCCCACGCTGTTGTAGATGAAGGTCGCTTTGCCCCCTTCGATCCACGGCCAGCGGGTACGTTCTTCCAGCAGCTCATCGACGAGGGTCTGCCGAGCACCATCGCGGGGCGCGCGCTCGGCCTCGGCCAGAAATGCGGCGAAGGAGATCCATCGGGGCATTGATCCATGCTCCTGTGCTTGGCGTGTGAACTGTCTAGATTGTAGCACCGGGATCGGCAGATGACGAAATGTACAGTAAGGAATTCCTATCACCGTGAATCGAAACAGGCGCGTCGGATGACGCGCCTGCTCCACGGAAGGTTGATCGCTCGATCAGGGACTACGGGCCAATCTGACCGGGCGGCGGCCCCGCCATACGCCCGGCGGTGGCACAGTTCGATCCACAACGCATCGGAATAGCAGCGCCAGCCGGTGCGATCTGGGTTGCGAGCAGCAGTCCTAACACGAGAGCGATCAGGAAACGTCTGGTGCGGTTCATGAGGAATTCCCCTTTGCTAAGCGATCCATCCGTTGATTTGATTATAAATAAACGAAGCATTGTCAAAAGTTGACATATCATCAATTGCGTAAACTATTTGTGAATTATTGATCGGAAATGATCTCGCCAGCTCGAATCGAAACGGGCACACCGTTGGTGTGCCCGCTCTACGGAAAGGTGTTCGCTCTGCCAGAGGGACTATTGGCCGGGTGGTGGCGGCGGGTTGGCCCCGTTGCTTGCACACTGAGACCCACAGCGTATCGGTATTCCCGCCGCGGTCGGCCCGATCTGAGTTGCCAGAAGCAGTCCCAACAGGAGAGCAATCAGGAGACGTTTGCTGCGGTTCATGAGGAATTCCCCTTTGCTGAGCGATTCATCCGTTAATTTAATTCTAAATAGATGAAACCTTGAGATACATTCACGTTTCATCAATCCCGTAAACTCTTTATGAATAATTCGTGCAGGTGGCAAATGGATGCCCCTTGAATCAAAACGGGCACACCTATCGGCACGCCCGTTGCACGGAAGGGTGATCGCTCTACCGGAAGGACTGTTGACCAGGCGGTCGCCAAAACGGTTCTCGCGGTGGTCTATCTGGCCCCGGCTTCAGCACATTGGGTCCCGCAGCGTATCGGTATTCCCGCCGCGACTGGCCCAATCTGAGTTGCGAGCAGCAGCCCCAATAGGAAAGCGATCAGGAGGCGTTTGGTGCGGTTCATGGTGAGTTCCCCTTTGTCGAGCGACCAAGCCGTTAACTGAAGCCTAAACCAAAGAACGCATCGATAATGCTCAAGAAATCGCTAATTAGGTAAATTCTTCAACAATTCTTTTGAGCCATGTAATGCCCCTCACTGAATCGAACAG
>JAEUQZ010000820.1 GCA_016788965.1 Anaerolineae bacterium
TGCCAAACGGAAACCTGTGAATGCGTTTTGTTCATCTGGAGCGGTATAATCGCGGCTTGAATAACGGCAGGTTCCTGCTCGATTAGCCCATGAACCGCCTTTTTTTACCTTATATTGTCCTGTCATAGCGCCTTTGGGGTTCTGGAAATCGGTCATATCTTTGTAATAGGTAGCACTATACCAATCGGCGCACCACTCAGAGGCATTGCCTGCCATATCATACAACTGTAAATTATTGGGATTTTTTTTGCCTACCTTTTGCGGACGGCTATCAGCATTGTCAACATACCAAGCAATATCAGGAAGTTGGGCATTGGGGGCAGAGGGAAATACCGAATTTCCACTCCCATAACTTGCAGCATATTCCCACTCGGCTTCGGTGGGCAATCTAAATTGTGTGTTGGTCAATGTGTTTAAATGTTGTATAAAATCCTGCACATCATTCCACGAAACTGAGGTGATGGGACAAGTTTCGCATTTCAAGGTCAACTTCGAAGGCAAACTACCCATGACAGCTTGCCATTGTTCTTGTGTCACCTCATAACGTCCTATTTCAAACGCGCTTAGATGAACATAATGACGCGGAAATTCGTCTGTGTTGCAATTCATATACGAATTTCCTGAACACCCCATCTCAAAACCACCCATATCATTTGTAGACAAAGGCGAAATATGCATACCGCTGAAACTAAATT
>JAEUQZ010000821.1 GCA_016788965.1 Anaerolineae bacterium
TGCGAAGGGCGAGGCGGATGACGTGATAGTCCACGGGCATGAGCACATTTTCGGGATCGGTGGGACGCCAGAGGCCGGTGATGTCGGCAGCTTTGAGGAAGACGAAGACTTTCTTGAATAAGGGGTCACTGTAACCCTGAAAGGCGGCCAAGATGGTATCCAAGAGGCCGGTTTGGGCGGGGGCGCGAAGGGCGGGATGCTGGTCTAGCAGATGGCTAACGCTGCCCTGCCAGCGGGTGTTGAGGACGGCGGCGGCATCGCGCAGGAGGCTGATGCGTTCCGGCATGCGGGGGAGCGCGGGCTGCGCGGGATCGTGGGTGAGGGAGAAGGCACGATTGAAGTCGGCATCGGTGAGGGTGGCGAGGACGGGGGCTGACCAGAAGCCGGGATGTTCTTCACCGGCGCGACGGGCGAGATGGAAGTAGACATCCGTGCCTTTGATATAGCGGCCATCGGGCAGCGTGGCTTCGACATTTTTGAAGTCGAAGAGGAGCATGGAGGTGAAGAAGAAATAGTTGAGGGCGGCGTCCCGATCACTGTTGGATGGGATGGCGGCATTGAGGGTTTCGTAACCGGCACTTTTCCAGCCGAGTTCGAGGAGGCGCTGCCCCATGCGGCGGGCTTGTGCAGTGTTAACGGCGATGCGCGGTGTGGTCATTGGTGAGAATCCTTGTGGTTCAATGATGGTATCAGG
>JAEUQZ010000822.1:0-403 GCA_016788965.1 Anaerolineae bacterium
GCCACAGGAACTTGGGCGTCCAGGTCCCCGCCTGCATCTCGGTGATTTCCGCCAGGTACATGGGACGCCAGTTGAACACGGCGGAGCCAAGGCAGACATCCGGCGCGATCTCGCACGCCAGGTCGTAGTCGTAGGCGACGTTGAAGACGGTCGCGCCCGCTTCAGTCGCAGCATTCGCCTGGACCAGCCCTTCGGTCGTGTCGATGCCGGAGATGACGACGTCGTAGCCGTTGTTATAGAAGTTGTCGGAAACCAGGGTCGGGTCCGCCGTCACGCCGGGGATGTTGAACCAGAAGCCGATCCAGTCCACGCGGAATTCCAGGTCCGCCGCTTCCATGCCGCGCTTCTCGGTCCAGCAGTACTGCGCGCCCAGGAACGCCGACGCCGTCAGACGGCGGGTCTC
>JAEUQZ010000822.1:413-693 GCA_016788965.1 Anaerolineae bacterium
AGATAGCCGATCTTGCCGGTCTCAGTGGTCATCGCCGCCGCGCAGCCCGCCACCAGCTTGGTCCATTCCATGCCGGGGAAGGCGTTGCCCAGGTTGGGCAGGTCCACGAAATTCTCGCCTTCTTCCCAGCGCTGATCGCCGGAGGCATGGATGACCGGGATTTCCGGGTGATTGGTGGCAAAGGTGGTCGCGCCGTCCTTCAGGTCATCCGAATTGAAGATGATCATGTCCGCGCCCTGGTCGAGCAGCTCTTCCGCCAGCTGGTCCGGCGTCGTGCCTT
>JAEUQZ010000823.1 GCA_016788965.1 Anaerolineae bacterium
CAGCCGACACCGCAAAAACCGCTGTCACCACTGTCATTGGCTTCCTGAAAGACAAGCTCCCCGCACCGCTTGCCAGCCAGCTTGATGGGCTTACCGGCAGCAGCGGCGACGGCAACAAGGAAGGGGGCGACAGCGGAAATATCCTAGATTCTGTTGGGAAGATGTTTGGATAAACTGGCGTGCAATCGCTGCAACAAGGGGAGCGCGGGGAAACCCGGGCTCCCCTGCTGTTTTTCTCAACTATGGAGAGGTAGCCAGCCGCGCCCCTCTCTTTTCTTCCCTCTGTGATCTCTGTGCCTCTGTGGTTTTTTTAAGAATGAACCACAGAGACACAGAGGGCACAGAGAGGGGAAGAAGAGAGGGTGTAGAATCCCGGCATCAGCCGCACACTCTGCGCTGGTGCGTGCTGGCTACTGATCTCCCCGTAATCGTTGCACTGCCGATTGATACTCCTGCACCATCTGCTGCACCACTTCTTCGGCGGAAACAATCTCCTTCACCATTCCTGCAATTTGCCCTGCTTCCAACTCACCTTCAGCAAGGTCGCCTTCAAAAATTCCACGCCGCTCCCGCTTGGCTCCCAGTAACTCACGCAACTGTTCCGGGGTGGCTCCGGCGCGTTCGGCGGCAACGGCTTGCAAGGCAAAATCATTTTTTATCAGCCGAACCGGGGTGACAGATTTCAGCGTCAG
>JAEUQZ010000824.1 GCA_016788965.1 Anaerolineae bacterium
TCGGGCGCCAGTGCCCGCCTGAATCCAGGCGGGCAAGGTCAGGCGCGATGTCGGCGCAACGGCCAGCATGATGCGAGAGGCTTCGCGGACCGGCAGGCAGCGCGACCATCGAGAACGCGCGATTCCGCGCCTCATGACCCGCGCCGTCCGGCGCGACCTGCGGTCGGGGCTGGAAAATCCGTAAGTATCAGCTGATTGCAAGGGGATGGTGGGGGAAGCAGGACTCGAACCTGCGAAGGCGTAGCCAGCGGATTTACAGTCCGCCCCCTTTGCCGCTCGGGACATTCCCCCAACCGCGCGGTCGACCGGGCCAAGGCCCCGTCGCTTGCGTGGCGCGGTTTATGGCGATGCCGTCGGCCCGTGTCAACACGAAAAAATCATTCCGTCACATGGCAATGCCGCTTGCGGCCGCTCCCCGCGTTGTCAGCGCCGCATCCTCCGCCTATAACCGCCCGATGAGCTCCGACACCACGCCTCCCTCCGGTTCGCCGCCCTCGGGCCGCGACGATCGCCCGAACCGTCGTCCGCGCCGCGAGGGCCGCGATTTCGGCGGCGGCAACAAGGGCTTTTCCGGCCGCGGCCGCGCCCCGTTCAAGCCCGGCCGCGCCCGCATCCTCGAGCCGGTGGAGGGTCCCGACGGCCCGCTGCCGCAGGACCGGCTTTATGTCTACGGCCTGTACACGGTCGAGGCG
>JAEUQZ010000825.1 GCA_016788965.1 Anaerolineae bacterium
CGGCGCCGTTCCTGGAGCGTCTCGTGTGGTTCTGGTCGAACCACTTCACGATCTCGGTCCTGAAGCAGCGCATGATTTTCGTCGCCGGCGGTTACGAGCGCGAGGCGATCCGCCCGAACGTGCTCGGTAGGTTCGAAGACTTGCTCATCGCAACCGTCCGGCATCCCGCGATGCTGCTTTATCTCGACAACGCATTTTCGATCGGGCCGGACTCACCCGCGGGGCGCTTCACGGGGCGCGGCCTGAACGAGAACCACGCCCGTGAGATTTTGGAATTGCACACGCTGGGCGTCAACGGCGGCTACACCCAGACCGACGTGATCGAACTCGCGCGCGTACTCACCGGTTGGAGTGTCGACCGGCAAGGTACCGACAACGACAACGGCTTCAAGTTCTTCCCGAACCGCCATCAACCGGGCACGAAGACGCTGCTCGGCAAGACCTACGCGGAAGCTGGTGAGGCAGAAGGTCGTCAGGCGCTCATCGAGCTTGCGCGCCACCCTTCGACCGCGCGGCACATCGCAACCAAGCTCGCGCGTCATTTCATCGCCGATGAACCGCCGCCCCAAGCGGTCGCGCGGCTTGAACGCGTTTTCCGCGATACGGGCGGCGATCTGAAGGCGATGGCGATCGCGATTGTCGACGAACCGGCCGCTTGGCAGCCATCGCTCACGAAGATGCGCACGCCGAT
>JAEUQZ010000826.1:0-439 GCA_016788965.1 Anaerolineae bacterium
CCACCGCGACAGTTTCTCCCATTCCGTCAGTGACATTGACGTCCGCACCGGCAACAGCGACACCAACACCACAACCAGTAAGCCAGCCGTCGATCTGGAAATCGATAGAAGAATTTTTCAAAAGCCTGTTTGGCGGATAAAGCCCCGCTTCGCCCTTAACTGAAATCTGCTTCACCACCCGGTCATTTCCCAACCCGATCAAAACAAAAGGCCCGATACTCGTAAAAGTATCGGGCTGTGGTGACTCCGGGGGGATTTGAACCCTCAACCAATTGATTAAGAGTCAACTGCTCTGCCATTGAGCTACGGAGCCACAGAACTTGCGGACGGTATTATACCGCAAAGGATATGTCTGTCAATAAAGGCCTGCGATCCTCCCACCAGACCCACCCGTTTATGGCCGGCATGAAAGAATCACGCACTTCCCTGCCTTGCGACT
>JAEUQZ010000826.1:449-691 GCA_016788965.1 Anaerolineae bacterium
CCGATTTTGACGGTTGAAAACCCTGTTTTTCCTTACTGATTCCCGCGATTTCCCGTCTGATGTTTCAATTATCTCGCCGAGATATTTTTATTTGTCGCCGAGAAATTTCAGTTTTCAAGGGGATGTTTCGGCTTTTCCGGCGTGAAAACTGTCCATCCACTGGCGGTAAAATACGGGTTCCTTATCAAATTATTTATTGGAGCCAAGATGCAACATACACCCACCGTTCAGATCATTGAAAC
>JAEUQZ010000827.1 GCA_016788965.1 Anaerolineae bacterium
TCTGATCTAGGTGTGCCGTTAGTGCCGGCAGCAGACGGGCGAACTCTATCTTCTCATCGAACCAAAGGCAAATCTGCGCCCGCTTTTCGTGCTGAAAGCGCTGATCAAGCTGGCTCACGAGCGCATCGAGGATCATGGATCGACCGCCAAGACGCCAAGAGCGCCAGGAGACTGATGGGAGAGCACAACACGCTTGATACCTGACTTCAATTGGACCTTGATGGGCGCACCGATTACCGAGTGAGAGATCGAATCAAGTCGAGCCGATGGCTCTTCGACCTTATCCTTCTTGGCGTCCTTGGCGTCTTGGCGGTTCATCTCTTCCCTCCCACGCGCAGGACGCCGGCCTTCTCGAAAGGCTCGATATTCACCTTCACCCCATCGTCGAGGTCCGGATCCCAGCCCTTGGGCCGTTCTACTGGCCGCTTCCAGGGCGTGAGGATGCGGTAGTCGCGCTCGCTGCCATCGGCTCCCTCGTGGTGCCCCTCCTGAATGAGCTGAAGTTTCCGGTCGAGGGCTTGCGCCTCCTCTACCTTGGCCTGCCATTCGAGCCGGTCATCGCTGCGACCCGCCTTGTCGGCGAGACCGGCTTCGCGCCGGAACTCCTCGATGGCATCGCGCAGATGACTCGCACGGAGCTTGGCCATGCGGTTCTTGTCGAAGCGGTGGTAGTGAACGAGAGCACCA
>JAEUQZ010000828.1 GCA_016788965.1 Anaerolineae bacterium
GCGACCATCGAGCAGGAATTTGCCGCCGCTGAGCAGGATGGCTTCGCGGCAGAGACGCTGGAGGCGCCCGAAATCTACCGGCGTTGGCCGAATTTCGGACCTGGGATCCGGCGCGGGCTCTGGCTGCCCGACGAGGCGATCGTCGATCCTTTCTCGACGCCCTACGCCTATGCGCTCGACGCGCTCGCCAATGGCGTCGAGATCCGTCGCGGCTGGCCGGTCCAGGAGGCCGAGCGCGGTGGCGGTATGTGGACCTTGCGCAGCGGGACCGGCACGCTGCAGGCAAAGGTGGTGGTGAATGCCGGCGGGCTGCGCGCCGATGGAGTCGAGAAGCTGGCCGGCTTCGGCGATTTCGAGATCCGTCCCCGCCGTGGGCAATACATCCTCCTCGACAAGCCGGCGCGGGCGCTCCACGACGTGATCGCAATGCCGGTCCCGACCCCGGTGACGCGCGGCATCCTCATAACCCCCACCATCTTCGGCAACGTGCTGGTGGGGCCGACGGCGGAGGACGTCGCGGACCGCGACGACCGCCGCGTGACGGATGCGGGACTGGCGCAGTTGCGGCAAGCGATGGCGACCATGGTTCCGGCGCTGCTGAGCCAGCCGGTCAACACGGTCTTCGCCGGGATGCGGCCGGCAACCCAGTTCCGCGACTACCAGATCATCCAGCGCGTGGAGCAAGG
>JAEUQZ010000829.1 GCA_016788965.1 Anaerolineae bacterium
GAGCTGCATGGGGCGGTGGTGGACGCGGTCGCCCAGGCCGACGCGTTCGAGGGTTTGCTTGGCGCGTTTGCGGACGCCCCACCAGCGCGAGGAGGCGTAGATCAGGGGGAGGGTGACGTTGTCGAGGGCGGTGTGGCGGTTGAGGAGCTCGAAGGACTGGAAGACGAAGCCGATCTCCTGGTTTCGGACCTGGGCCAGCTGGGTGGCGTTCATGCGGTGGGTGGGCTTGCCGGCGAGTTCATAGACGCCGGCGGTGGGGCGGTCGAGGCAGCCCAGGACGTTCATGAGCGTGCTTTTGCCGGATCCGGAGGCGCCCATGATGGCGACGAACTCGTTTTTGGCGATGTCGAGGTCGATGCCGCGGAGCGCGTGGACGCGCTCGGCGCCGACGCGGTAGACCTTCTCGAGCTTGCGGATGCGGATCGTCATGCGCGCTCAGTTCCCGGCCTTGGCGGTGGTGGTCGGCGTGGGCTTCTTGTCCTTGGGGATGGTCGTTTCGTCGCGGACGGCCTGGCCTTCCTTGATGCCGGTGAGCGCCTTGAAGGGTCCGGTGATGATGGTCTCGTCGGCGGCCAGGCCGCCCAGCACGATGGTGTGGGTGAGGTCGCTGGGCCCGATGCTGACGGGGACGGTGACGGCCTTGCCGTTGACGACCTTGTAGACGACGCGCGCGAATTTCTTGGC
>JAEUQZ010000082.1 GCA_016788965.1 Anaerolineae bacterium
TCCTCCAACCCGACCATAATCAGTTCGACGTCGCCATTGAAACGCATCATGCAGGCTGTGCGGCTGCTCCTGATCCGGATGGCTGCTTCCGCCGTGGATTGCCAGGGAGTTGTCCTGTGTACCCAGATGCACGGCGTCGTCTGGACGACCGAGCAGGGTGAACCCTGTTCCAACCTGACCACCTGGCAGGATCAGCGCGTTCTGGAACCGCATCCGTCGGGCGCGGGCAGTTTCTTCGAGGTGATGCGGTCGCGGCTGACCAACGAGGAAATCAAGCAGCTTGGCAGCGAACTGCGTCCAGGGCTGCCAGTTGGACTGTTCTTCTGGTTGGCCGAACAGGGACAACTGCCCGATCAGACTTGGATACCCGCCGCCCTGTCCGATTTCGTGGTGGCAAATCTATGCGAGGCTTGTCCTCAGACCGATGTCACCAACGCGATGGCGGTCGGACTGCTCGATGTGGAAACGCTGGATTGGCATCAGGAAGTCATTGGCAAACTGGGGTTGGAACGGATCAGACTTCCTGCGATCCAGCCCCACGGCGCGATCACCGGTTGGCTGGATTGGGGCGGCCGCAGGATACCCTGCTATACCCCCGTCGGGGATTATCAGTGCGCTATCCTGGGTGCACTGCTCCAGGAGGACGAACTCTCGCTGAACATCTCCACCGGTTCGCAGGTCAGCCTGCTCAAACCACGCGCCGAATTTGGCCGTTTCCAGACCCGCCCGTTCTTCGACGCTCGTTATGCGATCACCGTGACCCACATTCCCGCCGGGCGCGCCCTGAATGCCCTGGTCAGGCTCTTGAGTGAACTCGCCGTCGCGCAAGGTGTCACGCTGGCTGACCCCTGGGACTATATCGCCCAGGCCGCTGCCGCCGTGCCGCCGCCGCAAATGCGCGTGAACCTGGCCTTTTACAGCAGCGCCCGTGGCGACCAGGGCGAACTGACGCACCTCCACGAGGACGAATTAACGGTCGGCCATCTGTTCCGCGCCGCCTTCCAGAGCATGGCCGACAGCTACTATACCTTTGCGCGGCAGCTTTCTCCCGACCAATCCTGGAAGAGTCTGGTCTTCTCCGGCGGATTGGTTCAGAAGATCGATCTGCTGCGCCAGATGATCTGCGATCAATTCAATGTGAACTACCGCCTGTCCCCGGCCCAGGAGGACACACTCCTCGGTCTGATGGCGCTCGGACTGACCTTCACTGGACGGACGGCGAGCGTGGTCGAGGCCACAGCCGTTCTGACCGATGCTTATTCCGTGGAATCAGCTTTGACCTGATTCTCGTTCCCGTAATTCGGCGTCCACCGCTTCATCAGGACTGCGGTAGAAACGCCATACAAGCGATACGAAGGAGGTCACTATCAGCTTCAGCAGTCCAACATCTGATCACATCCATTCGACCGAGGTTATTGTTCACTAATGAAGGGAAATAGAATGAACAAGCCAACCAAAGCCAAAAAGACTTCTGCCGATACCGCCATTAGCCGTCGTGATTTCCTGAAGATCGGCGCGACCGCTGCTGCCGGCGCTGCCTCTGCCGTGGCAGTGCCGCGCATCGGCGTCCCGACCTTCATCCGCCAGTCCAAGATGGAACTGAACCTGCTGACCTGGTTCTGGACCGAACCCGGACGCGGCGACGCCTGGCGCGCCATGATCCAGAAGTTCCACGAATCCCAGTCGGATATCCAGGTCAATGAGAGCGGCTACGGCGAAAACGACTACTTCCAGCAAATCCTGATCCAGGCCCGTTCCGGCCGCATCGACGGTGATATGTTCACCCAGACGCCGGACGGCTTCCTGCGGCTGATGAACGCCGGACATACCATCTCGCTGGAAGATGTCGTGAAGAAAGCCGGTGTCACCCTGAGCAAGGCGCAGGACATGCTCCGCAAAGACGGCGAAGTCCACGGTCTGGATATCGTGACGGTGCGCTTCGGGCTGGTCTATAACAAGGCGCTCTTCGATGCGGCCGGCATTGGCGAACCGACGGACATCGACAGTTGGGTGGCGGGCGCGACGGCGTTGACAGAGCGCCCCAACCAGTTCGGCATCTACTCGCCGCATCTGGCCTCGGAACCCTTCACCGTTTGGTTCACGCTGGCGCAGTGGCCGGTGCTGTTCGGCGGGGTGCTGGCCGAAGGCCAGAAGCCCATGCTCGACTCCGAACCGGTCATCAACGGCATCAAGCTCTTCAAGCAGATGTACGACGCCGCCATGCCGCAGGGCACGGATCTGGGCACGGCCAACCAGATGTTCGCCAACTCCAAGATCGCCCAATACCTCATCGTGTCAGCGGCGGTCAACCAGTGGAAGACCAATGCCGAAGACCCCGAACTCTACGGCAACCTTCGCAGCGCCGCACCGTTCTGGCCGAGCAAGAAAGGCATCACCCGCATCCACCCCATCTGCATCAACGCCAACACCGATCCAGAGAAGCAGGAAGCGGCCAAAGTGTTCCTGTCCTGGTTGTACGAGAAAGAGAACTACCAGGAACTGCTGGAGCGCTGCCTGGACGTCATCCCGGCCATCGACGGGGGTATTCGTCCTGAATACCGCGAGACGCTGACCTGGGCCGATGGCTACGATGCGACCGAGGCCATCACCGTGCCGGAAGTACTCGGTGATTTCGTCCTGTTCAACGATGAACTGGGGCAGGTGGTCACGCCCTACATCGAAGAAATCCTCGTCGGCGCGACCTCGGTCGAGGATGGGATGGGTGCGGCCCAGGCCGACGCCGTTGCCCTGGCGGAGCGTGTCTTCACCAGCTAATTGATCTGGACGACCTGTCCATCCCGTGAGTGTTTGTAAGGACACGATCAACCCATCGTGTCCTTACATGATTTCTGATGAGGAACGGATTATGGCTGTTCAAGCCGGTATGCTTGCTTCCATCCCTTCGACGCGGCCGCGGGGCGACTATCTGCCGTATATGCTGGCGCTCCCCATCGTGCTGTACGAAGTCGTGTTCATCCTGATCCCGATTATCCAGCAGGTGATCTCCAGTTTCACCAGCGACATCATCGGCATCGGGACGGTGCGTTGGGTCGGCCTCGACAATTACGAGCGCCTCTTTGCCGATAGAACCTTCTGGAACTCAATGCGGGTCACGCTGATCTTCATGGGGGGGACGGTCGTCGTCGCGGTCGGGGCGGGTTTGCTCGCGGCTCTGCTGATGAACCAGCACTTTCGCGGACGCTCAGCCGCCCGCGCCATCATGACCATGCCCTGGGCCTTCCCGGACTTGCCGACAGTCATGATCTTCTACTGGATACTCAACCCCAATTTCGGCATCATCAACGTATTGGCTCGCTTATTCTTACCCCTTGAGCAGAGTCCCAAGTGGCTGCTGGACATCAATCTGGCGATGCCGCTGGTCATCGCCATCGCCGCCTGGAAAGCCTTTCCCTTCTACGGACTGGTCATCCTGACGGTGCTGCAATCGATCCCGCACGAGTTATACGAAGCCGCCAAAGTAGACGGCGCATCCCGGCTCCAATCGTTCCGCTATGTCACGCTGCCGGAAATCATCCCGACTCTGATGCTCATGGGCGTGTTGGCCTGTATCTTTGCCTTCCGCCAGTTCACGCTGATCTTCCTGACCACAGGCGGCGGCCCTGCGCGAGTCACCGAAACGCTGGTGATCTCGGTTTACAAAACCGCCTTTAACTCCTTCGATTTCTCCTACGGCGCGACGATTGGCGTCGCTGGTTTCATCGCCGTGTTTGCCATCACGCTGCTGTTTGCCTTCTTACAGCGCCGCCAGGAAGCGGAGGCCGCATCATGAATCCTGTCGATACGACTCTGCCCGCCCATTCAACCGTCCGTGGACTCGCCAGCCCGCATCATTGGACGCGGCGCATTCCCGTGTATATCCTGGTGCTGCTGTTCTGTATCACGACAGCCTTCCCGGTTTACTGGATGATCGTCGCGGTCTTTCAGCCGATTGAGTACAGCCTGCAATACCCGCCGCCGTTCTTCCCGGTTTCTATCCAATTCGATGTCTTCAACGAAATCTTCAGCGAACAGGATGCCGCCCGGCGCATCGACATCTGGATTCTGAATTCCGTCGTCCTGGCCGGCATCACCACCATCGTCTGCACTGGGTTATCCATTCTGGGCGCATTTGCTCTTTCCGGGCGGCGCTGGCGCGGACAGGGGGCATTCGGTCTGCTGCTCCTGACCACACAGATGCTCCCGGAGGCGCTCATCGTCATCCCTTTATATGCCACCATCGACCGCTTGCACCTGAAGGACAGCCTGTTCGTCCTGGCGTTGGTCGATACTGCCTTTGTCCTTCCTATTTGCATCTGGATCCTCAAAAACGTCTTCGACACCATCCCCACCGAAATCCGCGATGCCGCCCTGGTGGACGGCTGCACGCGGATGAAGATGCTCTGGAAGATCATGCTGCCGATTTCCGCCCCGGGATTGGTGGCCGTCGGCGTGGTGGCTTTCTTCCATGCCTGGAATGAATATCTGTTCGCCGCCAGCCTGATCAGCGACCGCAAACTCTATACGGCCTCCGTCGGCCTGGGGTCGATGATCTCCATGATCGATACACCCGTCGATAAGTTGATGGCGGGCGGTCTGATGTTCTCCATCTTCCCGGTGATTTTCTACCTGCTCGTCCAGCGGTACATCGTCGCCGGATTGAGCGCGGGCGCAGTCAAAGGATAAGGGTGCGATGAGCAATCAGGAATTAGCGAAGGCACGCACTATGCTCCAGGTAACCGGGGCAGATTACGCGCTGCTGTCAGCAGGCGACAATGTGACTTATGTTTCACATTTTGAAGTTCCGGTCGAATTTGGCGCATTGGCGACCCTGAGCTTCATTTCGCCGCTGGCGCTGATCGGCGTCCGGGACAGTGCCGCCGTGCTGCTGACTCCCGCCTTCTACGAAGCGGCTGCCCAGCAGGCAGCGGCAGGCTTTGAAAGCCTCAGCTACGAACCTGTCAACTGGTTCACGCCCGTGGATGGGCGTCAGAACTTCCTCAACCTCCTCCGCGACAGCCTGAAGCAGGCAGGCCTGGGGCAGGGATCACCCACGCTGACAATTGAGGAGAAGACCTTACCGGCTGCGGCGCTCCTTCTCATCATGCGCGAATTCCCCAACGTCAGCATCCAGACGACTGCTGGGGATGCCCTGTCCGCCGCCCGCCTCATCAAAACTGACCGCGAGTTGCAGAAGCTTCGCTTCGCCGCCGAGGTCAACAAAGCCGGCCATACCGAACTCCTCCGCCAGACGCGCGAGGCCGGCAAGAACGAGTTCGCCATGTGGTCAGCCGTCACCCAGGCGATGGAACGCACAGCCGGCCATCCGCTGATGGTCTTTGGCGAATTGGTGACGGGAACCCGCTGCAAGATGGTCAATTACCCCGGTGGCCCCAAAGATGTCCTGACTCGCCCCGGCGATCTGGCGCTGATGGACATGAGTCCGCGTGTCGATGGCTACTGGTCGGATACGACCAACACGATGGTCATTGGTGGCGTAGAGCCGACCGCCAAACAGAAACGCTATGGCGTCGCCGCCCGCGAAGCCTTCCACGCGGCGGCGGACAGTCTCCGCCCCGGACGCCTCGCCAAAGAGGCCTACTTCGCCGCCGAATCGACCTTCGAGAAACACGGTCTCAGGATCGGGCATTACGCCGGGCATCAGATCGGCGCCTCGGTGAATGAAGCGCCGCGCCTCGTCCCCTATGACGAGACTCCCATTCAGGCCGGAATGGTCTTCTCGATTGAACCCGGCGCGTATGAAGGCCCCGATGGAGAGGTGGGGGCACGGATGGAAAAATCGGTCATCGTGCATGAGTCCGGGCCAGAGATCATCTGTGACTTCGAGTGGGGCTTCTGACAGCCGATCCATGTGATGAGGAGGCATCGATGCGAATCACGGACATCGAAACCATTACCGTCAGCGCGGGATGGAAGAACTGGCTGTTCATCAAGGTGCTGACTGATACCGAGTGGTACGGAATTGGTGAAGCCACCATCAACGGATTCATCAAAACCACCGAGGCGGCCGTCCACGAACTGAAGCACTTCGCCATCGGCAGAGACCCGCGCCAGATCACATCCATTGCCCAGACGATCATCGGGACCATCCAGGATGCCGGCCATATTCACCGCCTGGTGATGGCCGCGGTCGAAGTCGCCTGCTGGGATATCCTCGGCAAGAGCCTCGGCGTGCCGGTTTACCAACTGCTTGGCGGCAAAGTACGGGACAGCATCGAAGCCTACGCCAACGGCTGGTATCGCGCCGAGCGCACGCCAGAACACTTCGTCGCGGCGGCCCAGGAGGTCATCGACAAAGGCTTCAAAGCACTCAAGATCGATCCCTTCGGAACCTCCCGCAGCTTCATCGGTGAACGCGACCTCCAGATCGCCTATGACATCCTGCGCGCCATCCGGGATCGCTTTGGCCCGGAACTCAAGATCATGATCGATGTTCACTGCCGCTTCACTCCCGCCGAGGCGGTGCGCGTCGCCCGCGTGATGCAGGACTTGAACCTCTACTGGTGGGAAGAACCCACCTCCGCCGAACAGGAATGCCTGTCCAACGAGGTCGCCGCCCAGAGTCCCATCCGGGTCGCCACGGGCGAGCAGTTCGATAAGGTCGGCAAGTTTTTCACATTGGCCGTGGGCGGTGGGATTAGCATCTGGCAGCCGGAGCCGATGTCGCTGGGCGGAATTCGGAACACGCTGGCGGTCGCCCACATTGCCGAAGCCAACGGAGCCTGGATCGCGCCGCATCAGAGCGGCGGACCAGTTGCCACCGCCGTCTGTTTGCAGTTGGCCGCCTGCGTCCCCAACTACCTGATCCAGGAATACTTCGATGCCTTCAACGAACCCTGGACGGTCGATCTCGTGACCTGGAACCCAACTATCAACCCTGACAACGGCCACCTATCCCTGCCGGATGCGCCGGGATTAGGGATCGACCTGAACATGGATGTGGCTTCGGCGCACCCTTATGATCTCAACGCCTATCTCAATATCTATCAGGAAGGCTGGGAGAAGCGTCTGGGACAGTCGGCGGCCTCACAAGGATGAGATGAAACCATGAAGATTACGCGCGTCGAAACCATCTGGATCGATGACCAGCCCAACACAACCTGGGTGCGGATTCACACCGATGACGGCTTGATCGGCCTGGGCGAAACCTTCTACGTTCCCCGTGCCATCAGCGCCATGATTCACGATGTCTTCGCGGTCATCCTCCTGGGGCGCAGCCCATTGGACATCGAGAACCATTGGGCCAACATGATGGGCACGGTCAACTTCTTCGGCTTCGCCGGGAGTGAGATGCGTGCCATCAGCGCGGTCGATGTGGCGCTCTGGGATATCCTCGGCCAGCATACCGGGCTGCCAATCTACACCCTGCTGGGCGGACGCAACCGCGACCGCATCATGATCTACAACACCTGTGTCAGCCACGGCCCGCATCAGGATTTCCACCGCTGGCGCGAACAGGAGCAAACCGGCGAACTCGCTGCCGAACTGCTCAAGTCAGGCATCCGCGCCATGAAAATCTGGCCGTTCGACCAGTTCGGGGTCTCGTTGGGCGGCCCGGTAGGACGGCGGGCTGGCGCGGAAGCCGTCGGGCCGGTAACGCACTTCATCACCAGAGAGCAGTTGAAGAAAGGGCTGTCCTACGTCGAAGACATTCGCAGAACCGTCGGCGATCAGATGGAAATCGCTATCGAAGGTCACGCCCGCTGGAACCTGACCGAGGCGACCAAGATCGCCAGGGCGCTCGAACCCTATGACATCCTCTGGTTGGAAGAAATCATCCCGCCGGACAACCCCGAAGCCTATGCGCGGCTGAAGCAGGATACCACCATCCCGCTGTGCGTCAGCGAGCGGCTGTTTACCCGCTTTGGCTTCCGGGCAGTCGTCGAGCAGAATGCCGCCGACATCATCATGCCAGATATGGCCTGGACGGGCGGACTGAGCGAAACCCGCAAAATCTGCGCCCTCGCCGATACCTACTACCTGCCCATCACCAGCCATGACACCATTGGCCCGGTCGCCCTCTGGTCGGCCGCCCACCTGATGCTGCATATCCCCAACGCCATGATTATGGAGACCGTCCGCGCTTACTATGAGGGCTGGTACAACGAGGTCATGACCGAGCGCATCCCCATCAGCGATGGGATGCTTTCCTTGCCAGAACGTCCCGGCCTCGGCACAGCCCTGCGCGAAGAAGTCTTGCAGCGCCCGGATGTCCACATCGAGGTCTCTGACATCAGCCTAAAACGCGATATTTCCAGGGGGTAACGCGGATGCGGATGTTCCGGCTCGCCATTACGGGCGATTACCTCGACGAACACGGCCAGAGCGCCTACGGCGATATCGGCTTTGGAGCCATCGAATCCTGCCCCTTCATCGCACATCACTACATCACGGATCACGCCCCCAGGGCGGACGATCCCGTCTATTGGGACAACCTCTACTCGATGGAAGTTACCCCGTCGCACATCCGCGAGGTCGATGGTCTCGTCGTGCTGCGTCCATACATCCGCGCCAGCGTCTTCGCAGAAGGAACCGAGAACCTGACCGTCATCGGACGCGCCGGGGCGGGCTACGACAAGATCGACGTGCAGGCCTGCACCGACCACAATGTCCTGCTCTTCAACCTGCCGGATGTCCTCAACCACTCCACGGCTTCGACCGCCCTGATGTTCATTCTGGCGCTCGCCAAGAAGCTCATGGCCTCGGATCGCCTCACCCGCCAGGGGCGCTGGGACTTGCAGCCCCAGGTCATGGGCATGGAGATCGAGCGCAAAACGTTGGGAATCATCGGCCTTGGAGCCAGCGGACGCGAACTCGTGCGGTTGATCGCGCCGTTTCGGATGCGCGTCATCGCTTATTCCCCCCATGCTGACCCCGCTCAGGCCGCCGCGCTGGGTGTTGAACTCACCTCGTTGGAAACCGTTATGCGGGAAGCTGATGTCGTCAGCGTGCATTCCAACCTCACGCCGGAAAAGGTGCATATGATTAGCGCCCGTCACATCGCCATGATGAAGCCCACCGCCTACTTCGTCAACGTGGCGCGGGGCGCGTTGGTCGATCAGGCGGCGCTGGCCCAGGCGTTGCGCGAAAAACGCATCGCTGGCGCGGGATTGGATGTCTTCGATGTGGAACCGCTGCCCATCACCGATCCGCTCGTCGCCCTCGACAACGTGCTGCTGACGCCGCACTTTGCCCCGGCAACTTCCGATGTGTGGCGGGCCGGCGGGTTGCACATGTCCCGCCGCATCTTGCAGGCTGCGCGGGGAGAAGTCCCCGATAATGTCATCAACACAGCCGTCCTGCAAAGCGCCCGTTTCCAGGCGAAGTTAGCTCGCTTTACGGAGAACCAATCGATCCCGCTGGCCTGATGAACGCCTGCGCGGACGTATCCGACCAGAGGTCATGAATATGTTGAACGCCCTCGACCTGTCCAGAGAAAAACACCTGGCCCTGTATCGCCAGATGCTCGAAATCCGCCGTACCGAAGAGCAACTGGCGAAATCGCATCAGGCAGGCTTGATTCCGGGAGCCTGCCACACCTACGTCGGCCAGGAAGCCATCGCCACGGGGGTTTGCGCCCATCTCACCCACCGCGATGCCGTCTTCAGCACCCACCGCGGCCACGGTCATGCCCTCGCCAAAGGCGTGCCCCCGCGTGAGGTGATTGCCGAGCTGTTCGGGCGCGTGACGGGCTGCTCGCGCGGACGCGGCGGCAGTATGCACCTCTTCGCCCCGGAAGTCGGCATGATGGGAACCAGCGGCATTGTCGGCCCCTGCATCCTCCAGGCAACCGGGGCCGGCTACAGCGCCAAACTGTTGAATAACGGCACGGTCGGAGTGGCCTTTTTCGGCGACGGAGCCAGCAATAACGGTGCTTTTCACGAAGGTCTCAATCTGGCCGCCATCTGGGATTTGCCCGTGATCTTCGTCTGCGAGAACAACCTGTACGCCACCGAAGTCCCTTTCTCTTACGCGACCCGAAACACCGAGATGGCCGAGCGTGCCCGAACCTATGGGATGCACGCCGTCGCGGTCGATGGCAACGATGTTCTGGCGGTCTATCAGGCTGCCGCGGAAGCCGTCCAGCGCGCGCGGGCAGGCAGCGGCCCCGCTTTCCTCGAATGCAAGACCTACCGTACCCGCGCCCATGCCGAAGGCATGTCCAGCCTGGGAACCTATCGCACCCAGGAAGAAATCGATGCCTGGAAGCTGCGCGATCCCATCACCACCTACAAGACTCACCTGCTGGAGAATACCCTGGCCTCCAAGGAGGACTTTGCCCAGATCGACGCGGCTGTCCAGACGCTCATCGAAGAAAGCCTGGAGTTCGCCAGAAA
This sequence comes from Anaerolineae bacterium, assembly GCA_016788965.1. Classification (GTDB taxonomy): domain Bacteria; phylum Chloroflexota; class Anaerolineae; order Aggregatilineales; family Phototrophicaceae; genus CFX2. The sequence goes on from JAEUQZ010000082.1 coordinate 10,356, forward strand.
CAGCTCTTATCCCGACCCGTCCAGCGTGGCCGATCACATTTTCAGCCAGCCGTAGAGCAGGCCGGCTGTCGCATTCGCCAATCAGAGGATGAACCATGCGTGAGATCACCTTTACCGCTGCCGCCCGTGAAGCTCTGGCCGAAGAGATGGCCCATGATCCGACCATCTTCGTCGTCGGCGAAGGGATCGGACAGCGTGGCGGCAACTTCAATACCACCACCGGCCTGTACGACCTCTATGGCCCCTTGCGCCTGCGCGACACGCCTATCGTAGAACGCGGTTTCATCGGCATGTGTACCGGCGCCGCCATGACCGGAACCCGTCCGGTCGTGGATTTCATGTTTGCCGACTTCATCCTGGACGCCCTCGGCGAACTAATTAACCAGATCGCCAAGATTCAGTACATGAGCAGCGGGCGGCTCAGGATGCCCCTGGTGCTGCGCGGCAGCATCGGCATCAGCGGCGCATCGGCTACCCACCACTCCGGCAGCTACTACCCCCTGTTCGTCAACATTCCAGGATTTCGCGTCGCGCTGCCGAGCAATGCCTACGACGCCAAAGGCCTGTTCAAAACGGCCCTGCGCGGTGATGACCCGGTCATCTTTCTGGAACACAAAACGCTGCTCAATCACAAGAGCCATGTACCCGAAGACGAATACTTCCTCCCCTTCGGACAGGCCGCCGTCGTGCGTCAGGGTCAGCAGGCGACCGTCGTCGCCCTCGGTTCCATGATCCGCAAAGTGATAGAAGCCTGCGACCAGTTGGCCCAAGAGGGCGTCTCCATCGAAGTCATCGATCCGCGCACGCTGGCCCCACTGGACATCGATACCGTCCTCCAATCGGTGCATAAGACCGGCCGCCTCCTGATCGTAGATGAGAACTTCGCCCCCTGCGGCGTCGGCGCGGAGATCGCCGCCCAGGTCGTTGCCCGTGGCTTCGATGACCTGGACGCGCCCATCCAGCGCTTGAATGGCATCCACACCCCGACGCCCTACAGCCCACCGCTGGAAACCGCCGTGGTTCCCAGCAGCCAACAAATCCTGCAAGCTATCCGCGATCTGCTGGCGGAGTGAGGGACATCGATGGCCGTCGAAATTGTCATGCCGCGCCTCGGCTGGACGATGGAGCAGGGCACGCTGGTCGAGTGGCTCAAGAAAGATGGCGACCTGGTTCAGCCGGGCGACATCATGTTCATCATCGAAAGCGACAAAGCCCTCAACGAAGTCGAGTCCTTTGAATCGGGCATCTTTCGCATTCCTCCCGGTTCGGATGTCCTGGGCAGACTTCTTCCGGTCGGTACGCTCCTGGCCTACATCGTCCAGCCCGGCGAAGCCCCGCCCTTCGAGGCGGCATCACCTGTTCAGACGCAGGTTGCTGCCGCGCCCAGTACACCACCTTCCCTTGACTCAGATCAACCCAGTGTCACCACCACGGAACCAGCCTCCAACGGAAGGCTGCGCCTTCCTGCGATCAGTCCCCGCGCTCGTCGCGTGGCTGCTGAACTAAGCGTGGACTGGAGTTCACTGACGGGCAGCGGGCGCAGTGGACGCATTGTCGAACGCGATGTCCGCGCGGCAGCGATGACTCCTGTGGCCTCGCCTATGCTGATTTCCCCCGTGGCCCGGCGTGCCGCCGAAGAGTTGGGCGTGGATGTGGCCGCCCTCGCAGCGCAAATGCCCGGCCAGCGCATCACCCGTGAACATGTTGAACGCGCCGCCCACCCTACCGCTCCCGTTCCAGCTTCGCCTGACCCAACTGAGAATCGTGTCCCCATGTCCCGTCTGCGCCAGGTGATCGCCGACCGCATGGTCGCCAGCGCCCAGACCACCGCGTCCGTGACCCTCACGACCGAGGTTGACTCGACCGAACTCGTCCGAGTCCGCCAGAGCCTCAAGGACGCCTCCCTGAACGATCCTCGTCCCGTTCCGAGCTACACCGACCTGCTGGCAAAGCTCACCGCCGAAGCCTTGACGGAACATCCCGGCTTGAATGCCCGCCTGCAAGGGGATGCCCTGGTATCCTCGCCTGCCGTCCACGTGGGCTTCGCCGTCGATACCGAACGCGGTCTGATCGTGCCTGTTGTCCGCGATGTCCACCGTAAGAGCATTCGCCAGATCGCTGCCGAAAGTGCCGCGTTGGTCGAACAGGCGCGGAACGGAACCATTCGCCCCGATGACCTGAGCGGCGGCACATTCACGCTCACCAATCTGGGCATGTATGATATTGATGCCTTCACCCCCATCATCAACCTCCCGCAGTGCGCCATCCTGGGAATCGGACGCATCGTCCCCAAGCAGGTGGTCATCGATGCCGCCGCTGAACGCCTAGCAATTCGTCAGATGATGTTCCTCAGCCTGACCTTCGATCATCGCCTGGTAGACGGAGCGCCCGCGGCCCGCTTCCTCCAGCGCGTGAAGCAGTTCGTGGAACAGCCTTATCTCTGGCTGATCAATTGAATACCGGAGTTTTTCATGAAGCTGATGACCTTTGATTTCCAGGGCAGGACTCGCATCGGCGCGCTCATCGACCACACCGGGATGCATCGTGTGGTGGACTTCAGCCAGGCAGACCCCAATCTGCCCGGCGATATGATCGGCCTGTTGAGAGGAGGCTCCGCCGCGCTGGCCGCAGCCAGACATGCTGCGACCAACCCCTCGGCCAGCTTGCCACTATCCGAAGTCAAGCTGCGTGCGCCCATCCCACGCCCCGGAAAAATCATCTGCATCGGCCTGAATTACCGCGATCACGCCGCTGAAACCGGACAGCCCATTCCCCAGTACCCCGTCGTGTTCTCGAAGTACGCCAATACGGTCATCGCCGCCGGTGATCCGATCATGCTGCCGCGCGTCAGCGATCAGGTAGATTACGAGGCTGAACTCGGCTTTGTCATCGGCAAGACGGCTCGTCATGTGCCTGCCGCCCAGGGTCTCGACTATGTGGCCGGCTACCTGCCGATCAACGATGTCAGCGCCCGCGACTATCAGTCCCGTGTCAGCCAATGGACGATGGGCAAAACCTTTGACACCTTCGCCCCCATGGGGCCGGCCCTGGTCACAAGTGACGAAGTGCCTGATGCGGGCAATCTGCAAATCTCCCTGAGCATCAATGGCGAAACGCTCCAAAACTCGAATACCAACGAATTGATCTTTGGGATCGCCCAGTTGGTAGAAGCCCTCAGCGAAGTCATGACGCTGGAACCAGGCGACCTGATTTCGACGGGAACCCCACCTGGGGTCGGTGTGGCCCGGAACCCCAAACGCTTCCTCCGTCCCGGCGATCAGGTCAGCGTCACCATTGAAAGCCTGGGAACGTTGAGCAATCCCGTGATCGCGGAATAGAAACGAGGTGTGCCATTTCAGAGTTGTCCGGGGATGATATGAGGAAACCTTATTCAGTTCACTCACGTTACGCAGCGAGGCGAACAGGCTGGGCTTGATGTAAGGTAGCGAAAGCGACCTGAAGCACCCGCAGATACAGATGAGACTTGAAGGCAAAGTGGTTCAAGTGGGTCGAGATTTTGAGCAATTCCAACTTGATGTAGCCGCAGAAGGCTGCGAACAGGTGGTTGGTTTGGGTACGCACCGTCCGTGTGGGCGACTTTTCGAGGGAGGCATTCTGCTTGAGGGACTTGTGGAAAGGTTCGACGTTCCACCGTTTGCGGTAGATGTCCACGATGTGGTCGCCGGTGAGGGTGGTTTGACTGCACACCAGCTAATGGTTAACCCTCATAATAGGACGAAAAGGATGTAAACTGACGGCATGATCATGCGCTATGAATACCTCAGCCAGC
>JAEUQZ010000830.1 GCA_016788965.1 Anaerolineae bacterium
GACCGGTACAATCAATTCGGGTCACGGCTGGAAGCTGTTGCTGGGCTATCTCCCCAGGGAGCTGGGCAACCGGATCGATACTTGGCAACACCTGATCCGCCCGGAACATCTCCGGCAGTTGCAGGCGAGCATGGCAACCCATGTCATGCAGCGGAGCGAGCACTTCGAGGCGGATTGCCAGTTCCGCACAAAAGGCGGGGCATGGCAGTGGTTGCTGGTACGCGGCAAGATCACGGCACGCCTTGCCGACGGCAAGCCGGGACGCATGTTGCTGTTGCAGCGTGACATCACGGCTATCAAGCAAGCTGAAGAAAATTCTCGTGCGGCAATCGCTGCCGCAGAAGATGCCAGGAAAGCGCGTTCGCAGTTCATTGGTAAGGTCAGCCATGAAATCCGCACGCCGATGAACGGCATTTTGGGAATGACCGATTTGATGCTCGACACAACTCTGGATGACGAGCAGCGGCACTACCTCCACGCCGTCAAGAGTTCCTCCTCGGCGTTAATGGCCATCATTAACAACCTGCTCGATTTTTCGAAAATCGATGCAGGCGAGATGCCCAATAGCTGTGCTGAACTATCCGTACGAAAGCTCATTCATGATTCTGTCAGAACGCTGGCGCCCCCAGCGCACAAGAAAGGCTTGGAGCTGACACTGGAGATCGACCCCAACGTCCCCGAT
>JAEUQZ010000831.1 GCA_016788965.1 Anaerolineae bacterium
GGGTAGCCGATGCGGTTGGCGACTGCCAGGGCGTCCGCGCGGCTGAGGGCGGTTCCGCCATCCGGTTGGGGGATTTCAAGCTGGCGCATCAGGCGGTTGAACTGTTCGCGGTCTTCGGCCAGATGGATGGTCTCGTAGGAGGTTCCCCAGATGGGCGCGCCGGCCTCATGCAGGGCGCGAGCGATGTTCAGCGGGGTCTGGCCGCCGAACTGGATGAGGATGCCGTCCGGCTGCTCGTGGTCGATGATGTTGAGGACATCCTCGGCGGTGAGCGGCTCGAAGTAGAGGCGGTCGGCGGTGTCGTAGTCGGTACTGACCGTCTCCGGGTTGCAGTTGACCATGATGGTTTCATAGCCGCGTTCACGCAGCGCGAAGCAGGCATGAACGCAGCAGTAGTCGAACTCGATGCCCTGCCCGATGCGGTTCGGGCCGCCGCCCAGGATGATGACCTTCTGGCGGTTGGTGATCTCGGCCTCATCGCCGTCTTCGTAGGTGGAGTACAGGTAGGGGGTGTGCGCCTCGAACTCCGCCGCGCAGGTATCGACGCGGTAGTAGGACGGGACGACTCCCAGGGCGATGCGGGCCGCCCGCACTGCCGGTTCGGTCACGCCGATGAGCTGGGCGATGTGGGCGTCGCTGTAGCCCGCCCGCTTGAGCTTCCAGAAGTCCTTCTGGTCGAGG
>JAEUQZ010000832.1 GCA_016788965.1 Anaerolineae bacterium
GTTCTGGAGGAGTAGAGGAGAGCCGTATGTTTAAGTCAGATCGGGTTGCGCAAATCTTGAATCTGGTGACGGCGGGCCTGCTACTGGTGGCCACTGCCATGGTCTTCTTCTACGCGCCGACCGAGGTGACCATGGGCGCGGTCCAGCGCGTCTTCTACTTTCATGTGGCGGCCGCCTGGGTGGGCTTGGCCGCCTTCATGGTCACATTCGTGGCCGGCCTCGTCTATCTGCGCACCGGAAAACACCTGTGGGACCAGATCGGCCATGCCTCGGTGGAGATCGGCCTGGTTTTCACCGTCATGGGCGCGGCCTCCGGCTCCATCTGGGCCCGGCCGGCCTGGAACACCTGGTGGACCTGGGACCCGCGCCTGACCACCTACACGATCATGGCCTTGATCTACGTCGCCTACCTGATGCTGCGCCAAGGCCTGGATGACCCGGATCGGCGGGCGTTTTGCGGCCATTTACGGGATTGTGGGGTTTATCAGCGTGCCGATCACGTTCTTCTCGATCCGCATTTGGCGCACCATCCATCCGGTGGTGGTGGGCGGCAGCGGCGACGCGGCCCAGGGCACCTTCCACATGACCAGCCCCATGCTGCAGACGATGCTCTTCTCGGTCTTCACCTTCTCGGTGGTGTACGTGTGCCTGTTGGTGAACCGGGTGCGGCTGGAGGACCTG
>JAEUQZ010000833.1 GCA_016788965.1 Anaerolineae bacterium
GTCTACGTGCGGGGCGAAAGCTGGACGGCGCGCGCCGAGGAGCCGATCCCGGTCGGCACGCCGGTCGTGGTGGTGGATCGCGAAGAGCTGACGCTCTACGTGGCTGTCTTGAAGGAAAAGCATCGGGAAGCTGAAAGCGTCGAGGAGGCGTAGCAGATGGGTTTCGAGCCAATCATCCTGATTTTTCTCATTCTCGCCCTGGTGTGGGTCGTGCTGAGCATGTTCCGCATCGTCCCGGAATACGAGCGGCTGGTCATCCTGGCGCTCGGTCGTTACGCCGGGACGCGCGGACCGGGCTTCACCATCGTCATCCCGCTCCTCGAATCGGCGCGCAAGGTCGATCTGCGCGAGCGCTTTCTGGAGATTCCGCGCCAGACGGCGATCTCTCGCGATAACAGCTCCATCGACATCGACTTCCTGGTCTACTACCGCGTCGTCAACCCCAAGCTGGCGGTGCTGGAGATCGAAAACGTGGTCACGGCGTCGCTGAATATCGCGGCGACGACACTGCGGGCGGTCATCGGCGACATCGAACTGGACGACGTGCTGGCGAAGCGTGAGCAGATCAACGACGTGCTGCGCGTCAAGCTCGACGAGGTGACGGAGCGCTGGGGGTTGAAAGTGACCCGCGTCGAAATCCGCGAGGTCGAACCGCCGGCGGCGATCCGCGATGCCATGA
>JAEUQZ010000834.1 GCA_016788965.1 Anaerolineae bacterium
GACATCCAAGACTTCATCCCCAACACCCAGAACTTCACCGACGCTGAAGGGGTGGAATACTTCAACCCCGAATGGAGCGACGATGTGTTCGGCCCCATTCTGTTCCCGGCGGAACGGCTGGAAGCGCTGGGCTTCCTCGTTCAGAGCTAGTTAAGCGTGTATTCGTAACGGTCGGGGCGGTCAACAGGCCGCCCCACTGTTGTATCTGCAATTGAAATCATTACCCATGACCCAACCTGACATCATCCTCGATATGCGTCATATCTCGAAGGCTTACGCGGGCGTACCGGCGCTGCGCGATGTGTCGTTTAGCTGTGTGCGCGGGCAGGTTCACGCGCTGGTGGGCGAAAACGGCGCGGGCAAATCCACCCTCATGAAAATTTTGGCGGGGGCGGTGCAGGCCGACAGCGGCGAGATTGTTTTCAAAGGGCGCAGCTTTAGCCACCTGACCCCACGCCTGTCGCTGGATATGGGCATCAGCATTATTTATCAGGAATTAGCGCTCAGCCCTTACCTGACGGTGGCTGAGAATATTTTCTTGGGGCGCGAACCGAACCGCGCCGGTGTCATCCAAACAGGGCAGATGCGTAAGCAGGCGGCAGAACTGTTGGAACGGCTGCACGTCCATATTGATGTAGATGAGCCGGTGAGCGAGCTGACGGTCGCCAAGCAGCAGAT
>JAEUQZ010000835.1 GCA_016788965.1 Anaerolineae bacterium
CAAGGTACCTTTCCTCGACCTGAAGGCCCATCACGATCCCATCCGGCAAGAAGTCATGGCGGTGATGAACGAGGTCATCGATGCCAACGCCTTTGCAGGCGGGCCGTTTGTTGCCCGCTTCGAGGAAGCTTACGCCAAGTACTGTGAGAGCAAATTCTGCGTTGGTGTGGGTAACGGCACCGATTCTCTCTGGTTCTCCTTGTTGGCGTTGGGCATCGGTCCCGGCGATGAAGTTATCGCTCCGCCTATGACATTTATGGCGACAGCGGAGGCCATCACGTATGCTGGCGCCCGCCCTGTGTTCGTCGACATCGATCCCCGCACTTACACGATCGACGTCTCCCGGATCGAAGCGGCCATCACCCCGCGCACGAAAGCCATCATGCCAGTGCATCTTTTTGGCCAGAGCGCGGACATGGATCCCATAATGGAAATCGCCCGCAAGCACAAACTCGCGGTCGTCGAGGATGCTGCGCAGGCGCAGGGCACACTCTACAAGGGGCGCAAAGCGGGCTCCATCGGACACCTCGGTTCGTTCAGCTTCTATCCTGGAAAGAACCTCGGCGCCTGGGGCGAAGCCGGCGCTGTCACCACCAGCGATAGCGCGCTGCGCGACTCCCTGCAGATGTACCGTGAGCATGGCCAGAAAAAGAAGTACTATCACGATGTGGTCGGC
>JAEUQZ010000836.1 GCA_016788965.1 Anaerolineae bacterium
GCCTTTGCCGTAGCCCAACTCCTTCATGAGTTTAGTGGGGGCATTACGCAGGTTGAGCGGGATGGAGAGGTTGCCGTGCTGGCGAACATCATCAAGCGCGGTGAAATAAGCGTCTCCGGCGCTGCGGTCTTTGGGGGCGAGCGCCATGTAAACTGTTCCCTGCGCTAAGGTGAACTGACATTCGGGCAGACCGATGGTTTCTACCGCGCGAAAGACTTCGTTGGCGACGACGAGCGCGGTAGGCTGGGCGTTGCCGATGTCCTCACTGGCGAAGATGACGAGGCGGCGGGCGATGAACTTGGGGTCTTCACCACCGTTGACCATCCGCGCCAAATAGTAGAGTGCGGCATCGGGATTGCTGGCGCGCATACTCTTGATGTAAGCGCTGATGGTATCGAAGTGTTCTTCCGCGCCTTTGTCGTAGCGCAAGAACTTGGATTGCAGCGCGTTCTTGAGGTTTTCGAGGGTGACAACGCGCGTTTCCTGAGCGTAAAGTTCGACCGTCACTTCGAGCAGGTTGAGCGACTGGCGCGCATCCCCATTGGCGAACTCGGCGAGGAAGGCTTCGGCTTCCGGTTCGACGGTGATTCCTAACTCGGCAGCACCCTGCTGAATGATTTGTACGATCTCTTCGGAGGTCAGCGCTTCCAGCACAAACACACGACTGCGCGAGAG
>JAEUQZ010000837.1 GCA_016788965.1 Anaerolineae bacterium
CGGCCGCCATCCGTTCGGGATTCTGCGGCGGGGTGAAGATGGCGCGCGGCCGACCGGTCGGATCGATCAGGCTGATGGTCGAGCTGTGGTCGATGGTGTAGTTCGTCGCGTCCTTGGAATCGGAACTGCGCTGATAAATCACGTAAAGCGGCTTGGTCAACCGGCTCAGTTCATTGGCCGGGCCGGTCGCGCCCTGAAATTTTGGGTTGAAATAGGTCACGTACTCCCGCAGCCGCTCCGGCGTGTCGCGCTGCGGGTCCACCGACACCAAGACATAGGCCGTATCGCCGTCGGCGCCCTGCTCGGCCAAGCGCTTTTGCAGCCGGTCCAGCTCCACCAGCGTCAGCGGGCAGACATCCGGGCAATAGGTGTAACCGAAATACAGAAAGGTCCACTTGCCCCGGAAATCGGCGCGGGTGAAGGGTTGGCCGCCGTGATGGACCAGCTTGAAGTCGTCCAGCGCCCGGGCGTCGGGCAGATAAATGCCGGCGATATCCAAAGACGGCGCCGGCCGGCGGGCGAACAGCCACTGGCCCAGCACCAGCCCCACGGCCAGCGCCAGAACGCCGGCCAGCGCCAGCCCGATCACAGTTGCGCGACGGGTCATGATGGGTTTTCCTCGGTCCGTATGCTTGACGCCTTGGCCGACGCGGCCGATGCCGCTCGGGCGGTA
>JAEUQZ010000838.1 GCA_016788965.1 Anaerolineae bacterium
GGAGCGCTGATCACCGCAGAGATCGCGAACAGTTATAACAAAGACGTTTTTGCGTGCCCCGGACGTGTAGGCGAAACCTATTCAGCCGGATGCAACAACCTGATCAAATCCAATAAAGCTCATTTATTAACATCGGTGAAAGACATCGAATACATTATGGGTTGGGATGCGGCTAAACCTCAAAAGAAAAAGGTTACCGTCTCGCTGGAAGGATACGATGAGCATGAGCAAACGGTGTTGAAAGTGATGCTCGACAAAAAAGCGAACGTGCTGATCGATGAGCTAAGCTGGAAATCAAACCTTCCCGTGAGTCAGCTTGCGTCTGTTTTACTGGGACTTGAGTTTAAGGGAGTTGTGAAGTCGATGCCGGGGAAACAATATTCGCTGGCGGGATAGATTGGGGATTAGGGATTGGGGATTGGGGATTGGGGATTGGGGATTGGAGATTGGAGATTGGAGATTGGAGAATGCAACGACAGAATGCTCATGCCCGATTAATGCTTCGGGAAAATTTCATCGGCTATTGCCATGGCTTTCGCAAACTCTTCCGCGTTAATTCCGGCAGAGACCTTTTTTTCATCGAGGTACGACAGGATGGTTTCGGTAGCGAGGTTTCCAACCAGGTCATCCTTCGCCATCGGGCAACCGCCAAAACCTTTTATCGCTCCATCAA
>JAEUQZ010000839.1 GCA_016788965.1 Anaerolineae bacterium
GCGAGCCGGCCGCGCTGGCGGATGCGCTGCGCCGCCACGACACCGAAATCGCGTTCTGGAAATTCTGCCAGTGGAATTTCGCGCGCCAGTGGCAGGCGTTGCGCGCCCACGCCAATGCGCGCGGCGTGCGCCTGGTGGGCGACCTGCCCATATTCATCGCTTTCCACAGCGCCGAAGTGTGGGCCAACCAGCATTTGTTCGAACTCGACGCCCACGGCCGCGCCAGCGTGGTGGCCGGCGTGCCGCCGGATTATTTCAGCGCCACCGGCCCGCGCTGGGGCAACCCGCTCTACCGCTGGAGCGCACACGCCGCCGACGGCTATGCCTGGTGGGTAGCGCGCATGCGGCACAGCATGGAACTGTACGACCTGGTGCGCGTCGATCATTTCCGCGGCTTCGAGGCCTATTGGGAAATTCCCGCCGCCGAACCCACGGCCATGCACGGACGCTGGGTGAGCGGACCCGGCAGCGCGCTGTTCGGCGCGCTGCAGGACGCGCTGGGCGGCCTGCCCATCATCGCCGAAGATCTGGGCATCATTACCGAAGAAGTGGTCGCGCTGCGCAAGCGGCACGGGCTGCCGGGGATGCTCATTCTGCAGTTCGCGTTCGGCGGCAAGGCCGACAACCCCTACCTGCCGCACAATCACGCCGCCGACGCGGTGGTTTATACCG
>JAEUQZ010000083.1 GCA_016788965.1 Anaerolineae bacterium
AGCTCCACCAGACCGTCGTCGATCGAGCGCTCGGCATCGGCAGCGTCCTCATCCTCTCCAGCGACGAGACCATGCCCCAGATCAACCTCGCCAAGGTCCCCGACCCCGTCAACCTCCGCGAAAAACTCCGCGCCGCCGTCGAACAGGCCGCCGTCGCTCTGGAACGGCTCTACCTGACGCGGCAGACCAACCAACGCGCCGTCGAAATGGAAACGGTCGCTCAGGTGAGCGCGGCCGCCACCACCCTGCTCGACCCCAACGATCTGCTCCAGGCCGTGGTCGATCTCACCAGAGAGCGTTTCGATCTGTACCACGCGCATATCTACCTGCTGGACGAGGAAGGCCAGAATCTCGTGCTGGCAGCAGGCGCGGGCGAACCCGGCCAGATCATGAAGGCCAGAGGCCACGCCATCCCGCTGGGCCGCGAACACAGCCTCGTCGCCAGAGCCGCCCGGAACAAAGAGGGCGTCATCTCCAACGACGTGACCCAGGAACCTGACTTCCTGCCCAACCCGCTGCTGCCGGATACCAAGTCCGAACTGGCGCTGCCGCTGGTCGTCGGCGACCGGATGATCGGTGTGCTGGACGTGCAGGCCACCATCACCGGCCGCTTCACCGAAGACGATGTGCGCGTCCAGACGGCGCTCGCCGATCAGATCGCCGTGGCCGTGGAAAACGCCCGCGCCTATCAGGAACAGCAGCAGACCGCCCAACGCCTGCGTGAGGTAGACCGCCTCAAGTCGCAGTTCCTGGCGAACATGAGCCATGAGCTGCGGACGCCGCTGAATTCGATCATCGGTTACGCCGAAGTCCTGATCGACGGCATCGACGGTGATCTCTCCGAAGAAGCGGTCGAGGACGTGGAAGCCATCCACAGCGGCGGCAAGCACCTGCTCTCGATCATCAATGACATCCTCGATCTGGCGAAGATCGAAGCCGGCCAGATGCGGATCGACCGCCGCGAAGCCAACCTGATGCAGGTCATGGAAGAAGTCCATAACACATGCGCCATCCTGGCCGAGAACAAGGGCATCGAACTGAACATCGAGCCGCTGAACGACATCCCGGCTGTAGCGGGCGATCCCGTGCGGATGCGCCAGATCATCCTCAATCTGGTCAACAACGCCATCAAGTTCACCGAACAGGGTGAAGTGCGCGTCGAACTGGAATACGACCAGGATCGGCAGGTCATCGTCCGCGTCAAGGACAGCGGCATCGGCATGACGCCCGACGAGATGAAGGGGCTGTTCCAGCAGTTCCATCAGGTGGACGGCTCGGCGACGCGCCGGGCAGGCGGAACCGGCCTGGGGCTGGTCATCACCCGCCATCTGATCCACATGCACGGCGGCGAAATCTATGTCGAAAGCGAGAAGGGCGCCGGCTCTACCTTCTGGTTCACCCTGCCCATCAGCAAGCGAATCACGCAGACGACGCCCGTCATGAACTGAGGTGACAATGACATCGTTATTCGAGCGCATCGTGTGCCTGGAATGCGGGCACACGATGCCGCCCGACCCCATGGCGAAAGCCTGCGCCTCCTGCGGCTCGCCCTGGTTGGACGCACGCTACGATCTTGACACAGCGGCGGGTCTCTGGCCCGCCGCTCTGATTGAACGAGGACGCTCGCTCTGGCGCTACAGCGAACTGCTGCCGCTCGGCGAACCCGATCCCGAAATCACGTTGGGCGAAGGCGGAACCTCGCTGACGCGCCTGTATAGCTACGAGCGGCTGTTCAACCATCCGCATCTGTTCATGAAAGACGAGCGCCAGGGGCCGACCAGTTCCTTCAAAGATCGGCAGGCGGCGCTCTCGGTGACGGCCCTGCGCCGCGCCGGGATCGACGAGTGTGTGCTGGCCTCGACCGGCAACGCCGGCGCTGCCTATGCCGCCTACTGTGCCCGTGCCGGCATCCGCCTGTGGCTGTTCGTGACCAGTCAGGTTCCCGCCGAGAAGATGCGCGAGGCCGCGCTCTACGGCGCGGAGGTCGTCAAAGTCTCTGGAACCTACGACGAGACCAAGCACGTCGCCGCCGAGTTCGCCCGCCGTAAAGGGCTGTACTTCGACCAGGGTGCCAAATCGATCCCCGGCAAAGAGAGCATGAAGACGCTCGCCTTCGAAATCGCCGAGCAGTTGGGCATGGCGCTGGGGCCGGATTCGTCCGGGCGCTGGCGCGGCCCCGATTGGTACATCCAGGCCGTCAGCGGCGGCATCGGCCCGCTGGGCGTCTGGAAGGGCTTCAGCGAACTCATCCAGATGGGCTTCATCGCGCGGATGCCCAGGCTCGGCATCGTCCAGGCGGCCGGCTGCGCCCCGATGGTGGCGGCGTTCCAGGCCGGAGAGATCAAAGCCGCGCCCGTCATCCCCCAGACCCTCATCGCGGTGTTGGCGACGGGCGATCCCGGCTTCAGCTATACGCTGCTGCGCCAGGCTGTGCTGTCCAACGGCGGGGTGATGATCGCCGCCGAGGACGGCCGCACCTTCGACTCCATGCGCCGTCTGGCGAGCAAAGCTGGCATTTCGGTCGAGCCGGCGACGGCAGTGGCCTTCGCCGGGCTGGAGCAGATGCTCAGCGACGGGACAATCCGCCCGGATGAAACCGTGGTCGTCAACGGCTCCGGCCACACCTTCACCGCCGAAAGCCACATCCTCGGCGACCGCTATGTGTTGGATTTGCAGCTTCAGGGCGGCCATGAACAGGCCGAGCGACCCAGCCTGACCGAAGGGCTGGACGCCGCCATCCAGAGCCTCGACGAGCAGGTGACAACCATCCTGGTCGTCGATGACAATCCCAAAGACCGCCGCCTGATCCGCAAACTGCTTCAACGCTGCAAAAACTACCGCATCCACGAAGCCGCCAGCGGCCTCGAAGCCCTCCAGGTCATCCACGACCACCGACCCGACCTCATCATCACCGACCTGACCATGCCGGAGATGGACGGCTTCACGCTGCTGGAGACGCTCAAGCGGAGCCAGGATACCGCCGGGATCAAGGTGATCGTCGCCTCCGCCCGCAACCTCAGCGAGCAGGAGGATCGCCTGCTGCACGAATACACCGAAGTGATCTGGTCGAAGGGCGAAGCCGACAGCCGCCATCTCCTCGAACAGGTCATCGCCGCGCTCGGCCATCGACTGCCCGGCACGGCCGCCCACAAACGCAAACCTGGGTCTCGCCAGGCCAGCGGCCAGTCTGGTGGAATCACGGATTCGCAAACCATCCTCATCATCGAGGATAATCCCCAGGACATGCGCCTGGCTCGCCGCCTGCTGAGTCGTCAGAATCACATCCGCATCGTCGAAGCCGCCAATGGGCGCGACGGCCTCAAGGCTGTCCACCAGCACCGCCCGGACTTGATCCTGCTCGACCTGATGCTGCCAGAAATGGACGGCTTCACCGTGTTGGACGCCCTCAAGCACGACCGGGCGCTCCGGGATATCCCGGTGGTGGTCATCTCTGCCAAAGCCTTGAATCCCGAAGAACGCGGTCAACTGCGGGCGCAGGCGGCGTCCATCCTGGAAAAAGGGACACTCAATCGACAGGAATTCCTCTACGTGATCGAAGATGCATTACAATGAGACTGCGCGCGAGCAGTACTGCGCGATATCGTATCAAGGAGCAGGGGCGTGAGCCGGATCGTCATCATCGAGGATAATCCGAACAACGCGCGGCTGGCCGAAAAACTGTTGAAGCACGCCGGGCATGAGGTTCGCGTGGCCGATAACGGCGAAGACGGCCTGATGCAGGTCTTCACCGACGCGCCCGATGTGGTGCTGGTGGATATGGGCCTGCCCGATATCGACGGCCAGACCATCGTCGGGATGCTGCGGCGGCGGGCGGCGCTCAAGCAGGTCCGGGTCGTGGCCTTCACCGCCTGGCCGGAAGACCGCGTGGACGAAATGGCGAAGGCCTACGGCTGCGATGGCGTCATCACCAAGCCCATCGATACCCGCCGCTTCGCCGAACAGGTCCAGGCCTTCGTCTCCGCGCCGAAGGCAGAGCCGGCCGCGGCGGATACCGCGCCACCTGCCGAGGCCGCGCCGCCCTCATCGCCGCCACCGCCAGCGGAGGCCGAACCGCCCTCGCCGCCTGCCGCGCCATCGACCGAGCCTGATTCCAACCCATCCGCTGGACAGTGACTTTGCCGGGGACTGAAGAAAAGACATGCACGATGTAGGACAGCCCTCTGTGACCACCGACGAACCCTACTACGATCACGTCCCCGCCAGCAGTTTCAGCGCGGAAGAATTGGCCGACACCTACAACCAGACGCGCATCGACTATATGGTTCCGATGCCTATGAACGCCAAGCGGATGCAGTCCTACATTCGCAACTATGACATCAACCTGGACGATTCCCCGGTCATCTTCGACTCTCAGGGGCAGGTGGCCGGGCTAGGGATGTTGGGGCTGCGCGGCGACCGCGCCTGGATCACCCGGCTGGGCGTCATCCCGGAGCGGCGTGGCCGCAACATGGGGTTGTTCCTGATGCGCCTGATGATCGACGCCGCCCGGCGCTACTACCCGCGTCTGATGCAGTTGGAAGTCATTCAGGGCAATATCCCGGCGCACAGCCTCTTCGTCAAGCTGGGCTTCCGCGATGTGCGTGACCTGCTCATCATCCGCCGCCCGCCGTCCGAACTGCCCGATACCCCGCCCACGCCAGGGTCGGTCATCCGCCAGATGGATCGTGAAGAAGTCTATGCCTGTCTTTCTGAACGCACCGGGAGCGCCTCCTGGGTGACGGAAAATGCCTCGCTGGTCAAGCTGACCAACCTTCAGGGAATTAAGGTGCGGCTGTCCAACGGCTATTCCGGTTGGGTGGTCTATCAACTCACGCCCTTCGAGATCAGCCACGTCGTGACCAAGACCCCCCCGGTGGCGCGGGACGAGGTCATGCACAATCTTCTCTATGCCCTGCACCATACCCATCCTGAGCAGGATACCAAGATCGAAAACCTGCCCCTGCACGAAGTCTCCTGGCCCATCTACCAGCAGATGGGCTATATCGAGATGTTCCGCCGTGTTGAAATGGAATTGGTCTTTTAGGATCGCCGTTCAGATCAGGCCATTGACCCGACTGAACGGCGAATCCGCGCTGAATTATCCAGCGGTGGTGAAGTAGCCGTTGTTGATGGTCTGGTTGCCGCTTTCCTCGATAGCCACGATTTCGACCTCATAGCGCGTCCCCGGCTGGAAGAAGACAGCCGGCACGGTCAGGTTGGCACGGTCTGCCGGGAGATGCACATCGTAGATCGGCTGGGCGAAGCTGTCAAAGTACTTGGCGTCCATATTGGTGACGATCACTTCGTAACCCGCAATCGTGACCGGTTGGCCGTCCAGCGTTTCCGTTACCGGTTCCCAGGAAATCAGCATGTCGCCAACCGGATGCACCATCTCGGCGACCCGATCTTCTGTCATCAGCGCCGGCCCGGTGATGACCGGCGGCGCGGCCACCGTGTGCGAGAACGTCGCTGTACCCTTCAGGCCAGTGCCATCGAAATTCGTGCCGATGATCGTATACTCGCCCTCCGGGAACTGGGCAAACAGCGCCTCGAACGGATATTCCGCGATGACCGGTTCGCGCGACTCGAAGAACAACCCGGCCATCGTCAGGTCGCGCAGTTGCGACTGCGGCTTGACGGCCAGCACCAACGCGCCGCTGGGATCATACACGCACAATTCCGACCAACCGTGATCGTCGAAGAATCCGTGGACACCCAGATCGATGCCCGTGGACATGAACTCGATGTACAGTTTTGCCGCCGAAATCGTCGTCGGCGTGCCTTCTGGCAGGGTGCAGCCCATCTGATCCCCCTGGGCAGTGACCGCCAGCGTGGCGCTCAGCGCCAGGGCGAACAGAGCGGTCAGGACGATCCAAAGTCCGCGTTTCGAATAGGTAGACATCATGTACTCCTTGACCTGTGATCGATTGACGATAGACCTGATCAGGCTGCGTTCAGCGTTGACCCCGCGAATTAAACGGCGATTAAACGACCGTGAAATCGAAAACCTGATTGGTCAGCGTGAGGGCGCTTAATCGCGCTTTAATTCAATATGCCGATGATGAAGGCAGATGGATGCTCAACCCGGCGAGGACGACCGATGCGAATCCTGCTTGTCGAAGACGAAAAGAAAATGCGGAGCCTGTTGAAGCAGGGTCTGGAAGAGCAAGGCTATGCCGTCGATACCGCTGATAACGGCGACGATGGACTCCACTGGGCGCTGAACTTTTCCTACGATGTCCTGGTGCTGGACATCATGCTGCCGGGGAAAGATGGCCTGACCGTCTGCCGCGAACTGCGGAACCAGCGCATTATCACCCCGGTGCTGATGCTGACCGCGCGTGACGCGGTAGATGACCGAGTGGCCGGATTGGACTGCGGCGCGGATGATTATCTGGTCAAGCCGTTTGCCTTCCGGGAACTGCTGGCGCGCATCCGCGCCCTATCGCGCCGCGACTCCGTCCAGAAATCCGCCACCCTGGTGGTTGGCGATCTGCGCCTGGATACCGTCACCCACCTCGCCCAGCGCGGGGATCAGCTCATCGCGCTCTCGACCAAAGAGTATGCCCTGCTGGAGCTGCTCATGCAGCATCCCAATCATGTGCTGTCGCGGACGATCATCGCCGAGCATCTCTGGAGCTACGACGGCTTCCCCGACTCGAATGTGGTCGATGTCTACATTCGCTATTTGCGTAAGAAGATCGATGATGACCATGAAGACAAGTATATCCGCACCATCCGCGGCACAGGCTACCAGTTGGTTGACCCGCATCAGGCTTAGGAGTCTGCGGGTACGGCTCGCCCTGTGGGGACTGCTGCTGCTGGGGGTCATCCAGGTGTTCGTGAGCCTGGTGCTGGTTGTTGCCATTTCCACCTGGCTGGAAGACCAGATCAACAACAACCTCTTGCTGACGGCCAATCAGATCGCCTCGGTGCTGTATGACCCGGAGGACCTTCAGAACCCGCTCGACGTGGCCGATGTGAGTCTGCAAATGGTCGATAACAGCATCGCCACCCGGAGCTTTCTGAGGGATCAGCGTTTTTTCGTCCGGCTGCTGGATACCACGACCGGCGAGATTCTGGCCGCCAGCGCCGACTATGCGGTCCCGGTGAACCTGGCGCGGATCAGCGACACCCATTTTGAAACGACTGTGATTCCCGATGACGGCACAGCCGTCGAAATCCGCCTGTACAACCTGCGCCTATCCTATACCACGCGGATCGCGCTCCAGGTAGGCGTCTCGCTGCAAGAAATGCGCGAAATTCAAGGCGACGTGCTGCGGATTTTGAGCATCCTGCTGGTGATGACCGGCACATTGGCCGCCCTGAGCGGCTGGTTTCTGGCGAACCGCGCCCTGGTTCCGATTCGGGCTATGTCCCGCACGGCTGCCGAGATCAACGCCACCGATTTGACGCAGCGTCTCGACTTGACCTCCTCGGAGGTCGAGCTGGAGCAGTTGGTGCTGACCTTCAACGCCATGCTGGATCGGCTGGAGCAGGCTTTTCAGCGCCAGCGCCAGTTCACGGCGGATGCGGCTCACGAACTTCGTACCCCCTTATCCATCATGCAGACCAGCCTGGATGTGACGCTCAGCCAGCCACGCAGCGCCGAAGAATACCGTTCGGCGCTCTTGAGCGTCTCTGAGGAAGTTCAGCGGCTCTCCCAACTGGCGAGTATTTTGCTGATGCTGGCGCGGACGGATACGCTCGAACAACCGCTGGAGGTCAGGGAGGTCGATCTCAGCCAGATGCTCGTCACCGTGACTGAACAGTTTGCTTCCCTCGCGGACGAGAAACGCATCCGCCTGACTCACGAGATCGCCCCCAGCCTGCGCTTGGATGGCGATGAGGATCAGTTGATTCAGATCGTCTTTAACCTCATCGATAATGCCATCAAGTACACGCCTGAAGGGGGACGGGTACAGGTGATCGCTCGCAGCATCGCGCAGGCCGTCGAAATCCAAGTCGTGGACAGCGGCGCCGGCATACCTTCAGAGGAACACAGCCGCATTTTTGATCGCTTTTATCGGATGAATGCAGCCCGAAACCGGAATCAAGGCGGCTTTGGGCTGGGTCTGGCGATTGCCAAACGGATTGTCGATCTGCATCGGGGGACGATTCAGATGGTCAGTACGCTGGGGCAGGGCACGCAGTTTATCGTCACGCTGCCGCTTCAACAGCGTCCGCTCTATGTCGAATAACGAATTCCGTGCGCGGCTCAGCTTGCCGGCCGCGCCTCCTGAAGCCGGGCGCGGGCATGGAGCGCCGCCCCTGTCAGGCAGACATCATCTCCCAGCGCCGCCAGCCGCAGCAGATCGGGATCGTTGAAGGCCGGGTCGATCAGATGCGCGGCCAACTGCTCCCGCGCCGGCTGAAGGATCAGGTCGCCCAGCGTCGCCACGCTCCCGCCCAGCACGATGGCCTGTGGATTGAACAGGTGCGCCAGCGTCACCAATCCCAAGCCCAGCCAGCGCCCCGCCTCCTCGATCAGCGCCCGCGCCAGCGCATCGCCCCGCTGAGCGGCTTCTCCCACCGCCCTGCCATCGACCCGCGCCAGATCGCGCAGCGTCGAGGGGGTATCGGTCGCCGCCAGCCGCTCCCGCGCCAGCCGCCCAATGGCCGTCCCCGACGCCAGCAGTTCCAGGTCGAGGACGCGCCCGTCCGGCATCACGAAAGGGATATGTCCCGGCTCGATTGCCAACCCATGCCAGCCCGTGAACAGCCGCCCGCCGATCACCGCGCCGCCGCCGATCCCCGTGCTGACCGTCAGGTAGACCGCCGGATCGCAGCCCTGCGCCGCCCCGAAGTGGTATTCGGCCAGCGCCGCCAGGTTGGCATCGTTCTCCATGAAGGTCGGAGCGCCGCCGAAGGCCGCGCTGATCGGCTCCGCCAGCGGGACGCGCTCCCAGCCGGGCAGCGTCCGCGCATTGAGGATGATCCCCGTGTAGGCCTGCGCCCCCGGCCCGCAGATACCAATGGCCGCGGGCATTTCGCCCGTCGGCACGACCGACCGCGCCAGCCCGATGATCCGCGCGATCACCGCCTCCGGCGGCTCCTCGGTCTGGGAGGGCGCTTCCGCCCGCCGGAGCAGCGCCAACTCCGCCGAGAACCAGCCGGCCCGCGTCCGCGTCCCCCCAAAATCAATGGCGAGATACATCGTCCTGCCTACCTGGAATCGACCCTCATCGAAGGGACGGGCCTCTCTCGCCCGTCCCTTCCGCATTTCTCTGTGTCCTCTGTGTCTCTGTGGTTCAATTTCCCATTAGCGACTTGGCCGCCTGGATGACCGCCTCGGCCGTCATGCCGTACTCGCGGTACAGGATTTCATACGGGGCGCTCGCCCCGAAGTGATCGATCCCCAGCACGATGCCGTCCAGCCCGACGTAGCGATCCCAGCCGAACGTCGCTGCCGCTTCGATGCTCACGCGGGCACGCACCGCCTTCGGCAGCACGCTCTCTTTGTAGGCCGCGCTCTGCTGGTCGAACAGGTTCCACGATGGGATCGATACCAGCCGGACGCGGACGCCCTCGGCCGTCAGCGATTTGTAGGCGTCGTGGGCGATGTGGACTTCGCTGCCCCGCGAGATCAGGATCACCTGCGGCGTCCCGGCACAGTCGGCCAGCACATAACCGCCCTTGGCCGTCCCCTCGCGCACATGCTCGCCCACCAGCACGGGCAAATCCTGCCGCGTGAAGACCAGCACCGCCGGCGTCTTCAGCGTCATCGCGACCTTCCAGGCCGTCGCCGTCTCGTTGGCATCCGCCGGGCGGAAAACCGTCACGCCGGGGATGGCGCTCAGCGTCGGCACATGCTCGATAGGCTGGTGCGTCGGGCCATCTTCACCCAAACCGATGCTGTCGTGCGTGAAGATGTAAACCACCGGCAGCCCCATCAGCGCCCCCATGCGGATCGCATTCCGCATGTAATCGCTGAAGGTCAGAAACGTCGCCGTGTACGGCTTGGTGATCCCGCCGTGCAGCGCCAGCCCGTTGGCAATCGCCCCCATGGCGAACTCGCGCACGCCGAAGCGGATGTTGCGGGCAGCCGCCTTGCCCTTGCCCGTATTCTCCCCGCCCTTGATGAGCGTCTTGGTGCTGCCCGCCAGGTCGGCATCGCCGCCGATCATCGTCGGGATGTGCTTGGCAATCGCGTTCAGCACATCGCCATTGACGTTGCGCGTCGCGTACTTCTTGCCCTCGCCGTACACCGGAATATCCGCATCCCAGCCCGCCGGGAGTTCGCCGCGCTGCGCCTGCTCGAACTGCGCCGCCAGTTCAGGATACGCCTTGCGGTAAGCCTCGAACTGCGCCTCCCACCTGGCCTGCATCTCCGCGCCGCGATCCACCGCCTCGCGGAAATGTTCCAGCGCCTCGCCCGGCACGTAGAAATCTTCCTGCGGCCAGCCGTAAAACTCCTTGACCAGCTTGATCTCGTCCTTGCCCAGCGGCGAGCCATGCGCCTTGCTCGTGCCCGCCTTGTTGGGGCTGCCGTAACCGATCACCGTGCGGATCAGGATCAGCGTCGGCGCGTCCTTCATCGCTTTGGCGGCATAAATGGCGTTGTTGATGGCGCTGACATCGTTGCCGTCCTCGACGCGCACGGTGTGCCAGCCCAGCGCCCGGAAGCGGGCATCGGTATCCTCGGTGGCGATCATCGCCGCCGGGCCGTCCAGCGTGGTCTGGTTGTCGTCGAACAGCCAGATCAGCTTGTTCAGCCCCCACACCCCGGCGATGGCCGCCGCTTCCATGCACACGCCTTCCATCAGGTCGCCGTCACCGACCAGCGCATAGGTGGTGTGATCGACAATCTCGTGGCCGGGGCGGTTGTAGACCGAGGCCAGATACGCCTCCGCCAGCGCCATCCCCACCGAGTTGGCCGCGCCCTGTCCCAGCGGGCCGGTCGTGGTTTCGACGCCGGGGGTTTCATGCACCTCCGGGTGGCCGGGTGTCTTGCTGCCCCACTGCCGGAAGTTCTTCAGTTCGTCCAGCGACACCTCGTAGCCCGTCAGGTGCAGCAGCGAGTAGATCAGCATCGAGCCGTGCCCCGCGCTCAGCACGAAGCGGTCGCGGTTGGCCCACTTCGGATTGCGCGGATTGTGCCGCAGGTGGTTCGTCCACAGCGCGTAGGCCATCGGCGCTGCGCCCATCGGCAGGCCCGGATGGCCGCTGTCGGCCTTCTGCACCGCGTCGATGGACAGCGTGCGGATGGTATTGATGGCGAGCGTTTGCAGGTTGGAAGTCACGGGAGCAGCCCTCCTGGGTATCGTGGCAATGTCAAAGCGGCTTCGAGTATAACACGCCCCCGCTTACCCGGTTAGCCCGCCCCGGCCTCTGGCCCCCACCTCCGAGGCGTGAGAAGTCACGGCAGTGAACTCAAAATATGATGTACCCCATAAATTGGACAGTAAAATAGGGTGATTATCAGTGGATCGAGAAACGCTATGAGAAACAGCTACAGCCCGGAATTCAAAGCGAAAGTGAGTCAGAGGTGTCCTATGCCCCGCGCCCGGCAGACGCGCGCACGCTGCTGATCCAGCGGCGGATTGACGAGATTGGATGTCACCTTTCGTGAAGACGCTTCCCGGACGCGCAGTCGCAATGCCGACGACAACCTCGCCCTATTGCGTAAGATTGCGCTCAATCTCGTCCGCCAGCATCCCGCCAAAGGTGCGCTCAAGCGCAAACGCTATCGGGCGGCACTCAATGAGGATTTCCTGTTTGATGTCATTCAGTCTTCATTCAATCTCATGCATTAGCCCTTCCCGTAGGAGGGTGAGGATCATGAGAAAGGCTGTGCTGACCCGCGGCAAGACAGCGGCGCTTTTCACGCTATAATGGAGATCGAACCGGATGCCAGCAGTGAGCAGCGCCCATGTCCGCAATCCCACCCTTCGTCCTGATTGTCGAAGACAGCACCGATATCGCCCTGCTGATCCAGGCGATCCTGAATAACCTCGGCGTGGAGAGTCATCATGCCTCCGACGGCATCAAGGCGCTCGATTTCCTGGCGATCCGCCAGCCCGATGTGATGCTCCTCGACATCGGGATGCCCATGATGAGCGGCTGGGAAGTGCTGAACGAGATCAAGAACCGCTGGCCGGAGTCGAGCTTTCCGGTGATCGTCCTGACGGCCTTCGAGGACCCGGCCAACAAGCTCATCGGCAAGTTCCAGAACCGGGTCTTCCGCTACCTGACCAAGCCGTTCAGCCCCGATATTCTGATGGAGACGGTTCGCGCCGCGCTTGACCGCGGCTGATGGGCTGCTGTGATGCCCGACTCCAACGATGAACGCTACGCGGAAATCCTCCGCCGGATTCAAGAGCGCCGTGCCCAGACCGCCAGCGCCCCGGTACAGAGTCTCCTGGCCGCCGCGCTCAACGACCTGAACGCCGCCGGTTTCCTGGAAAACCTGCGCCGCCGTCCACCCGCCGGACAGAACGTCTATGGCCCGCGCACAGCCCAAGCGCGGGCAGGGGCCGCTCCGCAGTGGCTCGCCTCGATCCTCTGGCACAAGCCCAAAGGCTACTACCACTACCAGACCCTCGGCCTGCTGGGTATCTGGGCAGTCGATCTGGGCGAGACGGTTCAGATCATCGTCGGGCGAAGACTCCTGGCCTTCAACGCGCCCGTCTTCAACCCGGAGTCCTACTACCACCACCTTCGCCGCCGCTACGACTTGCACTATCCCGATGACTCCGCCCCGCCAGACGAGACCCGGCGTTTGCTCACGGCCATCTATCAGGCGGATGAGCGGCTCGCACTGCGCGGGCAGATCGAGGCGGCGCTGCGCGGTTGGGTCGAAGCACTCACCGGCAGCGCCTAGCGTCGGCCCGGCATCTAACCCGACCTCATCAAGGAAGCCATCATCATGACCCGAAAGTTGTTCTGGGATGATCCCTACCGGACGGAACTGGATACGCAGGTGGTCAGCGTGACCGGGGCAGAGATCACTCTGGCCGAGACCATCTTCTACGCCGAGTCCGGCGGCCAGGAAAGCGACGCAGGCAGCATCGGCGGATGGCCGGTACTGAACGCTCGCAAAGACGGCCTGGAGATCATCTACACGCTGGCTGAGGGAAATGACCTGAAACCGGGCGATCCGGTCAGGCAGTGCATCGACTGGGAGCGGCGTTACCGCCTGATGCGGCTGCACTTCGCCGCTGAACTGGTGCTGGAATTGGTCTACCGGGCACTGCCGTCGGTGGAGAAGATCGGGGCGCATATCGCTGCCAACAAAGCCCGCATCGACTTCGCCTGGCCGGAGAACCTCAGCGGGCTGCTGCCCACCATCCAGACCCAGGCGCATGACCTCATCGCCGCCGACCATCCGATCCGCAGCGCCTTCAGCGATGAAGCCGCTCAGCGGCGCTACTGGGAAATCGAGGGCTTCGCGCGTGTGTCGTGCGGCGGGACGCATCTCCGGCGGACAAGCGAAGTGGGCTTGATCGACCTCAAACGCAGGAATGTCGGCAAGGAGAAAGAGCGGATCGAGATCACCGTCCAATGAAAAACGGACGCCCCTTCTGGCTGCTGAGGGGCGTCCGTACTAACTTTATTCCAAGAACCTTTTTTGCGTCGATCAGGTTGCTGGTTCCTGTTTGTGTCCAGCGATAATTGTGCCACCGAAGAGCCGACTACCCTTGTGACGAATGTCACAAGTCCAGGCAGTCAAATGTCATGTGTCATTGGGGTCCGCTGCGCCTGTGCGCGTCGAGGGATACAGCGAGACCAGCAAACCGTAGGCATTGGCTTCGGGATTGGCGCGGCCAACCCGGGACTGCTCCAGCGTCTCGCGCACCAGTCCCTTGAGCCGCTGATAGAAGTCTTCGGCTTCTTCCGGCGTCAGATGGAGCGTATGCCGCGAGATCATCAACGAGCGGTTGAGCGGCTGGTCGTCGTTCTGCGGCGCCGAGACATCCAGCACCTCGGTATCGACGCTCTGCTGGATGTCTTCGCGGGTGTCATCAAAGAGGCCGGTCAACATGACGTTCAGGCCTTCCTTACCCGCCTGAGATGTGAGCGAAAACAGCTCACGATTGACACGGTAGCTCAAGGCCGCCGCCTGATACTGCTTCTCGACAATACCAG
>JAEUQZ010000840.1 GCA_016788965.1 Anaerolineae bacterium
TACGATCACCAAACTGCCGTTCCCGTATTCGCTTAAAACCGCGCGGGAAACAGCAGTCATCATCTGGGCGTATTCGCTGTATTCAAAAGAGTAGGCATAAACCGGGCAGGGCATCCATGAATCCGAAGCTCGGTAGCATGAATGGAGACATATACATGACGCAGGGTTTTACGTTGTGGCTCACCGGTCTTTCCGGCGCGGGGAAAACAACCATCGCCGTCGGACTTGAACGGGAATTGCAGGCGCGTGGCGCGCGCATCGAACGCTTGGATGGGGATACCGTTCGCCAAGGCTTAACTCGCGACCTTGGCTTCAGCAAAGCAGATCGCGACAAGAATATCGAGCGCGTGACCTTCGTCGCCAAACTCCTATCGCGTAATGCCGTCGGTGTCATCGCCGCCTTCATCTCACCTTACCGGGAAGCGCGCGAGATCGCCCGCCGCGAAACCACCAACTTCATCGAAGCCTATGTCTCAGCGCCCATCGAAGTGTGTGCCGCCCGCGATGTGAAAGGTCTCTATGCCAGAGCCTTCGCCGGTGAACTCAAGGACTTTACCGGCGTAGACGACCCCTACGAAGAACCCCTCTCGCCGGAAATCGTCTTACACACCGACCGTCAGACAGTCGAAGAAAGTGTCGCCATCATTATCGCCTATCTCGAATCGCGTCAAT
>JAEUQZ010000841.1 GCA_016788965.1 Anaerolineae bacterium
CTGTCGGTGGCTCCGGTGGTGGCGTGGTCTCCTGTGCCGCTGTGATCGAAAGTCCCAGCACGGCACTCATGACCAGCATCAGTGACAGGCCAACCATAAGCAGGGGTGTGACCTGTTTTGTTCTACTCAACATAATCCGTTTCCTTCACCTGTGTTGTATCCGAAGCCTTGTGTCCATTAGGCAGCGGTGCTGAATGCTGTCCTGCTGGTAGGCGGATCAGTTTGTCTTCAATAATGTGCCCGTCGCGCAAATTGATCATCCGTTGGGCATAGCTGGCGACACCCGGATCATGAGTGACCACAATGATCGTCTTGCCCTGCACCCGGCACAGCCAGCGCAGCAGGCGCATCACCGTTTGACCGGTCTTGCTGTCCAGCGCGCCGGTGGGTTCATCCGCCATACTGATCGGTGGATCATTGAACAGCGCCCGCGCAATTGCAACGCGCTGCTGCTGCCCTCCGGAAAGCTGCCACGGACGGTGATCCATGCGTTCTTCCATGCCCAGCGCTGCCAGAATCCGGTAAGCGCGTGCTTCCCGGATTTCACGCGGTGTACCGGCGAATACACCCGGTAACGCCACATTCTCCAGCGCGGTCATACTGGGAACCAGATGAAACGCTTGGAAGATGAACCCAATCGTATCGCGTCGGAATGCAGCCAATTCCTCCCC
>JAEUQZ010000842.1 GCA_016788965.1 Anaerolineae bacterium
CCCTCTCCAGCGGTACTCCGCTAGCGAGAAAACACATTCTTCAGGGGCAACGTCGGTAACCATTCACATGTAAATCAGCATCCACTGTTTAGTGTGATGTTAGCCCATCTTTCTCTATTGACGGATATGAACTTTTGTTCTATAATTAAGTCGCTCGGAGATGTATTTTTCAATCAAGGATCACCATGCCGTTTGCAGCGCACACCCACCTTCCCTTAATCAATTTATTGGCGGATATGGCGGCATTGGCGGCGTGTGTCTGCGCAGTTCCCCTTCTTCCCGCATCCACTCTTTCTTTGTCGGCGGCAATCTCGCTTCTTCCCGCTGCCATTGCCGCACGGCGGCAGCCAACACCGGTCTTCCCGCAGCCAAAAGCGCCAAACCCCCGCCTTCCCGCCGACAAACGCCACAATTGCGCGCCGTCTACGCCTGTTCCCGCCGCCAATAACGGCGGATGTGCCGCCAATCGCTTTACGAAAGGTCGCTCTCGATTTCGACCGCCAGCGCCACCGCTTCTCCGCCCCCCAAACACAGTGCCGCCAGCCCGCGTTTCAAGCCTCGCGCTTGTAATGCGTGGATCAAGGTGATCAGCACTCGTGCGCCGCTTGCACCCAATGGGTGTCCCAGCGCAATCGCGCCGCCGTTCACGTTGAGTTTTTCCCGTGGGAGTT
>JAEUQZ010000843.1 GCA_016788965.1 Anaerolineae bacterium
AGCGGGCGCTACCTGACACCGGACGATGAAGGGCAGCCAATCGCTGTGCTGCAACTACGGCCAGATTTGCAGGCGCTGGGGCTGCGCGTCGGTTCGACGATCAATGTCGAGATCAACGGGCGCGTGCGCGATTTTGAGGTGGTGGGACTGACGGCTTACCAAGATGCGAACAGCGGCTTCAGCTTCGGCGGCGCAATCGGCGGCGACATGCAAATTCCGGCGGGAATCATCGGCGACAGCATGAGCTTTTCGATCAATGTGGCGCAAGTTGACGCCGAACAGTTGAATAATGTACTGGTCGAGCTGAGCGAAATCCCGCTGGTTTACGCCTTCGACATCACCTTCATCGACAATATCCTCAGCCGCTTCATCAACCAGATGAGCGCCATTCCGATCCTTGTCGGGCTGCTCTCGCTGGGCGCGGCGGCGGTCATCATGGCGAATACGGTAGCGCTTTCGACACTGGAACGGCGGCGACAGATCGGTGTGCTGAAGGCGGTGGGACTGAAGGGACGGCGAATCCTGAGCGTGATGCTGCTGGAAAATACGCTGGTGAGCCTGCTCGGCAGTTTGTTGGGGATCGGGTTGAGTTCGCTGGGAATCGCGATTATGTCATCCTTCGGGCTGAGCGTCACCCAGCTTGTGCCGCCGGATGCAACGCCGGTGGCGG
>JAEUQZ010000844.1 GCA_016788965.1 Anaerolineae bacterium
GGTTCTCGCACAATATGCGTTTTTGACAGTGATCGCCCAACCAGCTTATCAGATGGGGCAGAAGGCGGTCGAGTTGTTGTTGCAGCGGCTACAGGATGAAGCCCCACCAGAATACCGGCAGGTTATCTTGCCGACCCATTTGATCGTGCGCGGCTCTGTCGGGTTGGCCCCCGACGCGCGCGGCTCTGTCGTCACGGCGCCCAAGTAGCCGCGGGGCGCCACCCGTCCAATCAGAAGAGCGAGGCGAAGGCATGGACGACGTACTGGTGCGAATGGAAGGGATCAGCAAAGCTTTTCCTGGCGTTCAGGCGCTCAACCAGTGTCGCTTTGAACTGCGCCGCGGCGAAGTTCACGCGCTGGTGGGCGAGAACGGCGCCGGAAAGTCGACGTTGATGAAGGTCCTGGCCGGCATTTACCATCCTGACGCCGGCACGATCACGCTGAAAGGGCAGCCGGTTCACATCGGCGGCCCGGGAGCGGCCCAACATCTTGGGATCTGCATCATCCACCAGGAATTGAACTTGATGCCGCATCTGACCGCGGCCCAAAACATCTTCATCGGGCGCGAACCGCGGCGTGGTTTTGGGTTGGTGCTGGATGATCGCCTGATCAATGAACAGGCCGAAGCGTTGTTCAAGCGCATGCACCTTGACCTTGACCCCAAGGCCAA
>JAEUQZ010000845.1:0-268 GCA_016788965.1 Anaerolineae bacterium
CAGGCGGCGATCCGGCGCGGGACGGTGAGAGAGGCTGCGCCAGAGGAGGCCGGTGAGCGCCAGCGCACAGAGGATGAGCAGGAGAGTGTAAATCCACGCAGGCATCGGCACGCCCATCCAGCCGAACTGCCCCCAAAAACTGTTGAAGGTGGTTTGGAGGGCGCGCCCGAGATAGGGGACGAAGCCGATCTGGTCGATGAGTTCGGCGGTGCGGGGCTGACCGGTGACGACCAGATCATGCTGGCGCAGGCCGAAGAGATCGGGGAAG
>JAEUQZ010000845.1:278-670 GCA_016788965.1 Anaerolineae bacterium
CCGTAGACGCTGATGCTGCGCAGCCACCAGAGGCCGCCGAGCAGGAGGGCGGGGAGCGCAAAGGCGATGAGGCGGCGGACGAGAACGGTGAGCGCGACGCGCTGCACCCACATACCCTGAATGATGAGCATGAGCGGGACGAGGCCGGCGAGGAAGATGGTCGAGACTTTGGTGAGCAGGCCGATGCCGACCAGCAGGCCCAGATGCCACGGGCGGACGGCTGCCCCTTGCAGGTGGTGGAGGAGGGCGAGCAGGGTGAGCGCCACGAGGAGGTTGCCGAGGGCGTCGTTGTTGATGGAGGCGAGGATGGCGACATGCTGCGGCAGGAAGGCGACCAGCGCGGCGGTGGCGAGGGCGAGGGCGGGCTGCTGTGGCAGGAGGAGGCGGGTGAT
>JAEUQZ010000846.1 GCA_016788965.1 Anaerolineae bacterium
GGACGCGACCAAAGACCGGATCGGCTATCTGCCGGAAGAGCGCGGTCTGTACCGCAGCGTGCGCGTCCTCGACATGATGGAATATCTGGCGACGCTGAAGGGCGTCGCGCCACGGGAAGCCCGCAAACGCAGCCTGGCGATGCTGGAACGGTTGGGGCTGGCGGAACACGCCCGCAAGAAGGTCAGCGAACTGAGCAAGGGTATGCAGCAGAAAATCCAGTTCGCTGTGACGGTGCTGCATGATCCCAAGCTCATCATCATCGATGAGCCGTTTTCCGGTCTGGACCCGGTGAACTCACTGGCGTTGAAGGACCTGCTGTTCGAGTTCAAGGCGAAGGGTGGCACGGTGGTGATGAGTACGCACCAGATGTCGCAGGTTGAAGAGATGTGCGACCGCCTGCTGATGATCGACCGCGGCATCCAGAAGCTCTACGGACCGGTGGAGGACATCCGCCGCCAGTACGCGCTGCACGCCATCATCGTCGAAGGCCAGGGCAACTGGGCGGCGCTGCCGGGTGTGGAAAAGGTCGAACTTACCGAGAACGGGCGCAAATCGGCCATGCTGCATCTGAAACCGTCGGTGACGACCGATGCGGTGTTGTCGGCGATTGCGGCTGATCCGAACATGCGGATCGAACGCTTCGAGCTGGCCGTGCCGAGCCTGAACGAC
>JAEUQZ010000847.1 GCA_016788965.1 Anaerolineae bacterium
AGTTTGCTTTTTACAACATCAGCGGCGGCGCGCTGTGGATTCTTTCCACCACACTGCTTGGGTTCTACTTGGGGCGTTTGGTGCCGGATATTGACCGCTACCTCCATTTCGTCATCGCCATTGTAATCTTCCTCTCAATCCTTCCTCCAATTATCGAGTTCATCAAACATCGGCGGCGGAAGGGGAAAGCGGCGGCGGAAGCGGTGGGGGAGTGAAATGAAAAAGCTGGGATCATCTACTTCGATGATCCCAGCTTTTTTTATGGTCTGAAGCCGTGACTCCCTCTCTCTCTTCTCTTCCCTCTGTGTCCTCTGTGTCTCTGTGGTTTTTTTTCTTCAATCCCTACCCCCCCCTACAACTTCACTTCCAACCGAATCGCCAAATCCACCCGTGCCTCCAACTGTGGGAAGAAGCCGGTGCCGTTTTTGGGAAGGCTGTACCGCTGGATCACATCAAACTGAGGTTTGGTGCGGACCGCTTCGGAGACCAGCAAGGCGATGTCATCCGGCACGGTGATGATGTGGGGCCGCTTGTAGTAGTCCTTCACCACCACATTCTCATACCGCCCCAACAGATGCTGCTGCTGCTCCCCCTGGAATCGGATGTAGAACTCCACAAACGCGAACTCTGCGTTCTCAATCGAAGGATTCCCCACCAGCGTATCCAT
>JAEUQZ010000848.1 GCA_016788965.1 Anaerolineae bacterium
CACTCCCGGTGCGGCCGATCGCTACCGCGTGATTTTTGCAGGTATCTGCGCCCTGATCCTCACCGTGGGGCTGGCACGCTTCGCCTACACCCCGCTTCTGCCGATCATGCGGGGAGAAGCCGGCCTGACCGATCTGGCCGGCGGCTGGCTGGCCACCTTCAACTACGTGGGCTACATCACCGGCGCCCTGATTGCCGCCACCATCAGCGATCTGAGCCGCAAGTTCCGGCTCTACCGAATCGGCCTGGTCGTCGCAGTCGTCAGCACCGCCGCGATGGGCATGACCCAGGACATCAACCTGTGGGTCGCCCTGCGCTTCGTCTCCGGGCTATCGAGTACGGCAGGACTGCTGATCGCTTCAGGACTGGTCCTGAACTGGCTGATCCGCCACGGTCATCGCCCCGAGCTCGGCCTGCATTTCGCCGGCATCGGGCTGGGTATCGTGGTATCCGGGTTGGCAGTCGCCGCCATGGTGGGCAATCTCGCCTGGGATGGACAGTGGATCGGTCTCGGCCTGCTCGGCGTCGCGTTCTTCCTGCCCGCCTGGTTCTGGCTGCCCGCACCCGCCGCCATCGCCACCCAGACCGCCAGGGCCTTGCCCGCCGCACCTTCCCGACGCTGGATGCAGCTGTTCATCGCCGCCTATTTCTGCGCCGGGTTTGGCT
>JAEUQZ010000849.1 GCA_016788965.1 Anaerolineae bacterium
CGTGCAATCCTGGGGCCGGCGGCGGCGCTGCTCGCCGGTGTCGCCCAGACCTTCGCGTTCGCGCCCTTCGAGGCCTGGTGGCTGCAGATCGCGGCGCTGGCGCTGCTGGTGTACCTGGCGCGCGACGCCCGGCCGGGCCGCGCCGCGCTGCTCGGTTGGGCGTTTGCCACCGGCTGGCTGACCAGCGGACTGTGGTGGCTCTACATCAGCCTGCACGACTACGGCGGCCTGGCTTCCTGGCTGGCCGCGATCGCCGTGCTCGGCGTTCGTGGGTACAGGGCATCGGTGCGCCGTTTCGAGGCCGAGCGGGTGCTGCACGGCGAGGTGGAGCCCGGCGATCCGGGCGCAGGCTGAGCAGTCGTCCGGCGCTGGCCCACACCACAAAGGAGAACGTGATGTCCGATCGTGTCTACAAGCTCGTCGAAGTCGTCGGCACCTCGCACGAGGGCACCGATGCCGCCATCCGCAATGCGATCGAGACCGCTGCGCGCACAATCCGCCACATCGACGGGTTCGAGGTGGTGGAGACGCGCGGCCACGTGGTCGACGGCAAGGTCGCGCACTTCCAGGTCACGCTGAAGCTGGGCTTCCGGCTCGAGAGCGAGTGAGGCGAGTCGCGCCGCCGCGCCAGCTTGGCGTGCGGCGGTGCGGCCCGATACCCGCG
>JAEUQZ010000084.1 GCA_016788965.1 Anaerolineae bacterium
CGCACATCGACTTTGATCACGCGCAGCGTCACGGTATCTTCTTCGTTGACAACTTCTTTGGGATGGTTGACGCGATTATCGGAAAGCTCGCTGATGTGAATCAGGCCTTCCAGCCCGCCCAGATCGACGAATGCGCCGAAGTCGCATAGGTTGGTGATCGTCCCTTCGACTTGATCGCCCGGTTGCAGCCGCCGCAGAATGTCGGCACGTTCCCCTGGACGTACCCGCGCCGCCCGCTCGGATAAGATCAGCCGGTTCATTTCAGGATTAAGTTCGATGACCCGCAGTGTCAGTTTCCGTCCCACCATGCTCATCAACGAGAGCTTCCGCACCCCGTTGGTGGCGCTCTCCACAAGCTGGCTGGCCGGGACAAATCCATGGAGCGACCGCCATTCGACCAGCAGCCCCCCCCGGTTGTAACCGATGACCGTCAGATCGATCACCTCATCGGCTTGCATGATCCGTTCAATTTCAGTCCAATCACTGTCACCGTGGGCATGATGGCCGTTCGATGACACCGCCTCGCTGTACCCCCCGTGTTCCCCTTGATGACTTGGCGACGGTTTGCTCACATCATGTTCATGTGGATTGAATGTGGATGCAGCATATTCCCCCTCGTGCAATAATGCTGCCCAATATCCCTCATCCAGTGGTGGTGGCGGAGATGTTTCCCGCCGGTGCGTATTCCCTGACATGCCTTGCCCTCTGCAAATCAAACTCTACAACAACAGAATGATGCTGCTTCACGCTAAGATGCTCTGGAGAATGGCAACGACCTGCTTCCCTTGTAGGATTATATTTCGGAATGTGTGAACTGCAAAATCGAGGTTTCGGAATGCTGCGGTCTGAAGAACAGCGAAATGTGACTTAGCTGGTGAGCGTTTGGGCGTTCACTTCCATATCGATCAGCGTGTCGGCCAGCGCTTCGATGGCGATGCGCTGCTTTCGGTAGAAGTCCGGCTCGCTCAGCGCCAGCCGGATTGCCACATCGCGGACTTTGTGCCGCTCGATGAAGCGTTCTTGCAGGATATTGTAGATCGTCCACTCCGGGCTGAGCAGCTTACGGTCTCCAGTGGTCGGCCGTTGGCGGTCGATGCCTTGCTGGATGATCGCCCGCAGCGCCCGCACCGGGTTTTCTTCATTGTCCTTCAGTGCGCCAACCACCACATTCAGGTTGAGCAGCAGGCTGCTTGTCAGCCCTGGCCCGCCCCAATAGTGCTTAAGCGCCGCCTTCACCTGTTCGACGAACAGCTCACGGTCGGGAATTGTCGTCTCGCTTGCCGGCGCTGGCTGCCGCCCAGCTCGGTATTCGACCTCTGCTGCCCGTGTCCGCGTCATGTTGATTTGTGGCAGCAGCCCTTCCAACGCGCCGTAGATTTCCGCTTGCAGTCCCATATCGTCCAATGTGTCTGCGCTGCGCCGGATCTGCGTGCGGAACACCTTCCAATCATCTTCGGTCAGATCGATTTCCTGAGCGCGTGCCTGAATGCCGATGAACCCAATCAGAATCCGGCTGCCATCGACTCCCGTGCGTCGCTTACTGTACAGTGGGCTGATCCAGTAGGAATGCCACTTGTGCAGATCGAGATGGCCTTGCTTATCTGGGCTGCCCAGCACATCCAGGATGTTGCCGTTCTCCTCTTCCAGCCAACTCGTGTTGGGGCGGATCGGCCCAACCGCCGTGACCAGTTCGGGTTTGCCCTCCGTCAACGACGCCACAAACGCGGTATTGACCTGGAGGAAGTCGCAGCTAGAAGCCAGAATCGCATCCAGCAGTTGCATCAGGTCCGTGCGCGTCAGCAGACGTTCACCCAGGTTTTGCAG
The DNA here is from genome assembly GCA_016788965.1 of Anaerolineae bacterium. Classification (GTDB taxonomy): domain Bacteria; phylum Chloroflexota; class Anaerolineae; order Aggregatilineales; family Phototrophicaceae; genus CFX2. The sequence continues at coordinate 1,825 of JAEUQZ010000084.1, forward strand.
TTTGGCAAGCTGGTCATCATCTTCGTCCGTATAGATCAGCTTCTTCTCGAACCACGGCAGCGCTAGCGCCACCGTCCACTGCCACAGCAGCACGATCCCGACCACAGCAAATGGCATGAACGTCGTTCCCGGCAACCCCAGGATGCGGGTCGCCGGTGTGATGAAGATGATGACGGCCAGCGCCAGCAGCGCGGTCGCCGGCCCGCGCAGCACGAACCGCAGCAAATCGGCCTTGACCAATCGATCCGGCTGGAAACTGCCGAAAAAGGCCAGCGGATACGCCAGGAACAGCAGCATCAGGATGATAACGATGTTCGCCAGATTGACCAGGATCAAGCTGACAACTGAACCCGTCTCGCTCAGTCCCATCAGTACCGAATAAGGTAACACGCCGAAGGGCGGAGTCAGCATAGCAAATTGCAGGTAGCCCATCCGTCGCCGCGTGTCGCGCGTCAGACAGCGCTGCTTTGCCCGCTGTAAGTTGATGAACCCTACCCCGGTTCCAGTAGCAAAGTACGCCAGATAAACCACGAACAGACTCCCGCCCACAATCTGGACGAGGGTGTTGCCCCGCAGCACAGGTTTGATGACCAGGTCGCCTGCCAAAGCCGCGATCACGAACAGCAGCCCAACGATGTACAGCAGCCGCGTCCCGCGCCGCCGCCGTCCGCGTGAGGGCAGCCCCGTGGTCGCCAGCAGCGCGTCCGACATGTGGAACGTGGCCGCCGGCACAAGCGCGACGCCAATCCATTGCAGCCGCACAATCACATCCAGGATTGGTGCGCTTGGATTGAGCGCGATCAACGTATCGCACAGCGATACGACCGCGACGCACGCCAGCACCGCGCTCGATGTCCGTGCTACCCGGTTTCGCAAATTGCGGCTGAGGTTGTACAGTAGCATCGAGACGGTCAGCACCACAATCGCCGTGGTCAGCGTTTCATTCAGAGAATTCAGCAGGGTGCTGAGCATGTCATCCACGAGGGCTGCTCCGTCTATCGCAGCGTCTGGCTGAAGAAGACCGCGATATCTTCATTCGGGAAATAGTGGTCGTTGAACCCGCAGAACGTGAATCCGATCTGCTGGGCAAACAGGATCGCCGGGTAGTTCCGCGTCTGCGTTTCCAGCATGATCCGCGTGATGCTCTTCTCTCGAACCCACTGCCGCGCCGCATTCACCAGCCGCGTCCCGATGTGATGCCGCCGGTACGGTCTCGATACCACCACATCCTGTATCCAGGCCGTATGGTAAACCGGGTCCTGCCGCAGGCTCAGGTAGCCCATCAATTCGCCGCCACCGCGCATCGCTGCCACCATGAAGCAGTGTTCCTCTGGCAGCGCCAGCCGGAGCCGCCGCTCATCCGGCACATATTCGGTTTCCAGTGTGCGGGGAAGATGCTGCTTCTGAAAGGTGATCTGTCGCTGCTCGGTGTTGTCCACCAGCGACACCTGCCAGACATAATCCGTCTCGTAGCCGTGATCGAGTCGCACGCACGCGGCGATGTCACCTTCGAGTCCGTCACGGATCAGAAAGCCTGTTGAACCAATCATGTTGTTCGCTCAAGTGAGATACACGTTGCCGAACGTACCGCTGATGTGGACTTCCATCTCCGGTGCGCCCGCCTGCGCGTCCCGTGCCAGATAGACTTGCGGTTCGATCTGCTCATAGCGGTGTTCATCGACATGCACGCTCAGCAGGCGGCTCCCAGAAACATGCACTCGCGCCGCGCACCCCATCGGGCTGACCAGGTGCATGTTCCCCAGCGCCGACCGCAGCCGGATCGCGCCCAGTGCCTCGTTCGGGCACACCAGCCGAATGTCCCCAAACCCCGTGCTGATCGACGCCTCTTGCACGATCAGCCCCGACAGATTTAGATTAGCCTGTCCAAGTGAGGTGCTGATGTAGACCTGCCACGGCAGGTCTTGGGCCAAACCCAATTCCCAATCCGCGAACGAAAGCCACGGCGTCCCTGCCCGATCCATCTTCAGGTGGGCATGGGTATCGCCCACCCGCAGTGCCGGCCGCGACGAAACCGCGTACTGCCCCGCGATCAACCGCCCCTCATGTTGCAGGCTGCGGATCACCACATCGATTTCCGCCGCGTTGATCTCCAACGTGGCCGATTCGACGCTGCCGCGCGTGATGCCAAACGTTCGCGCATCGCTGCTCGGAACGAAATCCCCGCGCAGCAGAACAGCCGCTCCCAGTGCGACCAGCAGGAGCGGCCAGAGATTCCCGACATTGAAATCACCCAACAGCAGGAAGTTGTTGAGCAGGAGAATGATGCCGATGACCGCCAGTCCCAGGGGCCAGAGCCACGGGCCGCGTGCGCCTCGAGTCGGCACTGCTTAATCCTCGTGCAGGTAATCGCGCAAAATCACATGGGCGGACGACTGCCGCAGACGGTTGAGCGCCTGAGCCTCAAGCTGGCGCACCCGCTCCCGCGTCACGCCAATCGTGTGCCCAACCTCTTCCAGAGTATACACCCGCCCGTCCTCCAACCCATAACGCAGTCGCAGAATCTGCGCCTCGCGTGACGGCAGCCGATTCAGCGCCCGATCCAACTGCTCATGCAGCAGATGCGTGGCAACCTCTTCGCTCGGAGCCGGGCTGTTGACATCTTCCACGAAGTCCCCGAACGTCGAATCCCCTTCGTCATCGATGGGCGTCTCCAGACTCACCGGATGCCGCGCGATCTCCAGTAGAGTCTCGATCTTGTCCGGCGTCGTTTCCATGCCCACCGCCAGCTCATCGATGGACGGCTCCCGCCCCAACTCCTGGATCAGATTCAACTGCACCCGGCGCATCCGGTTGAGCTGGTCGCCCATATGCACCGGCACGCGGATCGTCCGCCCCTGGTCGGCCACGGCACGGCTCACCGCCTGCCGAATCCACCAGGTCGCATATGTGCTGAACTTGTGCCCACGCTGGTACTCGAACTTGTTCGTCGCCCGGATCAGCCCGATGTTCCCTTCCTGAATCAAATCCAGGAACGGCACGCCGCGCCCGATGTACTTCTTGGCGACGCTGATGACCAACCGCGCGTTCGCCCGCACCAGGTGTTCCTGAGCGGCGACGCCATCTTCGACGATGGCGTTCAGATCGTCGATCTCGTCGAAGGTCAGTTCGTCTCGATAAGTCTCGATCTGCGTCCGCGCCAATTCGCCGGATTCCATCCGCTTCGCCAGCGAGACCTCTTCCTCTGCCGTCAGCAGTGGAACCCGCCCGGCTTCCTTCAGATACAATCCGACCACATCGTCGGTGTCCAATGCCTGCTGGTATCCAGCATCATCGGTCAGATCATCTTCCCAATCCAGTAGATCGGCCTCTTCTTCATCGAAGTCGAAGACATCTTCGATGACATCGGACGCGGCATCTTCTTCTCGAATCGAAACATCGATGGGCGCCGCCGCGACGACCTCGATTCCCGAGTCCATCAGGCTTTCCATCATTTCGTCGAGGAAACTGACGTCCCGTTCCGCTTCCGGCATCAGCGAGAGGATGTCGTCGTAGCTGACAACCCCCTGTTCCTGTGCCTTCTTAGTAAGTTGAGCGCGCAGATGCTCTCGTTTGTCAGGTGCCATTACCATCAACATACGCTGTCTGACTGACCCGACTGCATCAGCAGTCAGGTTACTCTCCCTTGATTGTACCGTGTCTTTGGACGTGTGACGAAACCCGACCGAGCAGATGACGGTCTGAGGTTATTAGAAGATAGACCGAAAAACGATCCCCTGTCAATACATGCACAGCATACATTAACGATTGTTGTACGCGGTGTCAAGCAGATTGGTTCGGTTTCAGCGGAATTGGACGATCAGATAATCCACCGCCGCGCGTTCCAGGACATAGATTTGGGTCAGGGTATCCGCCACAGCGTAATAGGCTGAACGCGCCGCCGTCAGCCCTCCAACCGCGATAGCATGGGTGCGCCCGTCTTGCCGCACCATTTCGATGGACAGAATCCCCTGCGGCGCAAAGCCGAAATCCGCCAGATTGGTATTGCTCTCAATGGGGATCGTCGATTGGAACGGCAGCAGTACAACCGTCTTCACGATGTTAGACGCCGCCTGCGGGTCAGAACTTCCCAACCCCTCTATCGACCACTGCCCAGCCGAGTCGCGGCTTAACGTCAGGCTGCCGCCGCCCACCAGGTCGCGCAGCCGCACGCCGATCAGGTCGGCAGCCGTCATGTTGAGTTCCTGCCCCATAATCCGGTACGCGCTCAATGTCGCTTCGGGCCGGAACACCGCCCCCGGCTGCGTTTGCAGCAGCGCGATCACGATCAGAACGGCAAATCCGACAATCAGGAGCAGCAGCGTTTTCCGGTTCATGCCCGCCCTCGCCGCGCCCAGACGATCAATCCCAGCGCCAGCACCCCCGCTGGCATCACCAACACCGTTAGGAACCCGATGGCATCCAGCATATCCCCGCTGACGAACAGCACCGGCAACCCCGATGAATACGCTTGCGGCGCGTAGTTGATGCGCTCGCCCAACCCTGTCAGCCAGGCCAGCCCATCCGTGAACAGCAGGCTGTTGCCCCCGGTAAGGATCAACCCATTCGTGACGAAATCGCTGTCCCCCACGATAAGGATTTTAGCGCCGCTCCGCTGGTTGAACGCCCACGCCACCATCGTCAGCGGTCCCTGAGTATCTTGCCCCGCATCGAAGGCGTAGGTATTTGTGTCCCCCAACGCCGTCAGATTCGCCTCGCCCCAGCTTTGCGGCGATGACATCACCACCCGCCCATTCGAGGTATCCGGCGGCAGCGTCGCGCCCACTTCGATAGCGCGCGCCAGTTTGAACAGCGACGGACTGTTTTCCTGATCCATTCGCGCCGCAATAGCATTGTCCGGGAAGATCGCCGCGCTCACCACATCCAGCGCCGTCTCCGTGCTGGATGCCGGATCGACAACCGCCGCGTCCAGCGCCCGCAGCCCATAATTCTCCCAGAGATACTGGTTGAACGTGCCGTCTTGTTTCAGGAACGCATCCGGCGTGAACAGCACATCGGTCATGATGAACAGCGCCCCGCCGTTCTTCAGATAGCGGTCGATCACCGCGATCTGCGCGTCGTTCAGGTCAATCACCGGCCGCGCCAGGATCAGCGCCGAGGCATTCGCCGGAATATTCCCCCCAGATTGCCCCAGCGTCACCAGATCGATAGGCTGCGTAATCAGGCCGCTCTCCTGGATGCCGCCGTTGATCGCCGAAAGCCCTTGTTGGTCGGTTTGCAGCGGATCGAGTTCGCCGAGACTCTGATCGAAGTACACCGTCAGCGTCCCCGCGATCAGCAACCGCGAGATCGACTGAGTCGTATCCCGTTCCTGGTTTTCGCTCCTCGGCAAACGTGACACACTGCTGAAGTCGATACTCCCATCGGGATTCACATACGACAGAAACACCGCCCCATCGAACGAAACATTGAATCGCTCCGCCAGGGCCGGCTGCTCATCTGGATCGATATACTGCCGTGTGATGAGTCCATTAGTGGCAACTTCGTACAGCCGGAAGAACTGGTCGTCCACCGCCCGCAGTTGCAGCGCCCTGGGCGAATAAAACCCCGTGATCCGAATCGGCCGCGTGACCCGTCGCAGCACGCCCAGCGTTTCGTTGCTCAGCGAGAACCGCTGCCCTTCCGTCATATCGACCGTGATGACGGCCCGTTGCAGCACCACATACACCAGCGCCACGATGCCGATCAGCAGCAGCGTCCCGAACACTGCGCTCGTTCCATACCGCGCCTGCCGCCCGGTCACAAATCCCCGGAACTCCGCTGGTGAGATCACCGCCCACACCAGCAAACCCAATCCCCCAACGATGAGCGCCCCGATGATGAACGGCGTCAATCCGCCCTGCCAGACCAACCCCACCAACCCAACCATCAGGCTGATTCCCCCGATGATGCTGGCCCACTGGCCGATCTGTCCCCGCCGGATGGTCACAGTCGCTTCGTTCTGCATTAGCGCCACCTGTGCGATTCGACCACGCGGATCGCAATGAACAGCATCACCGCGATGATCCCGGCGAAATAGGCCACATCTTCCGCTCGGATAATCCCCACCGCGAACGAGCTGGTGTAATGCCCTGCCATGGTCAGTTCCCGGATCAGCCGCGCCAGATCGAGATTGGTCACGATCTGTCCGGCAATATCCCCCAGATACAGGAACACCAGCGTGGCGCTGCTCAGGAACGCCGCCACGATCTGGTTCTCCGTCAGCGCCGAAAACATCAGCCCGATAGCCAGCGTCGCCCCTGCATACAGCCAGATGCCCATGTGAGCGCACAGCGTATGCGCCAGATCGGGCTGCGAGATGTTCAGCAGGATGATCTGGTAAACCAGCGTCACCGCCAGCACCATCGTGAAGTAAAACCATGCCCCCAGGAACTTGCCAATCACGATAGCCGCGTCATTGACCGGAGCCGTCAGCAGCAGTTCCAACGTGCCCTCTCGCTGCTCCTCAGCCAGCATCCGCATGGTGATCAGCGGCGCGAAGAAAATCAGCGCCGCCGTCAGGAAATTCGGGATCAACGCCGGATCGACCGCTTTCCGCGTCAGGCTGAACGTCAGGTCGCCCGTGAAGTACAACCCGGTCAGCAGCAGCAGCGCCGCCGCGATCACATAGGCAATCGGCGAGGCGAAGTACTGCCCCACTTCGCGCCGGAAGATGATCCAGACGCCTTTCACCGCGCTTCCTCCCGCTGCACCAGGTCCAGGAAAATATCCTCCAGCGTCATCGCCACCGGCCGCAGTTCCAGCAGACGGTATCCGGCCTGCACCACCCGCTGCGCGATCTCCCCGCGCAGATCGTCCTTCGAGCGCGTCCGCACCGTGAATCCGTCCCCGGTCGGCATGACGCTTTCCAGACCCGGCAGCGCCTCCAGCAGCCGTTGAATCGTGGCCGCGTTCGCTCCGCTGATTTGCACGTACAGATGCGTCCCTTTCTGGATTTGCTGCCGCAGACTCACAGGCGCGCCCTGAGCCAGCACCCGCCCCCGGTCGATGATGATCACCCGGTCGCAGACCTGCTCAGCCTCTGACAGGATATGCGTGCTGAACAGCACTGTATGTTTCTGCCCCAGCGACCGCACCATACCGCGCACTTCGATCACCTGCTGCGGATCGATCCCGATGGTCGGCTCGTCCAGGATGATGACCGGCGGATCATGCACCAATGCCTGCGCCAGCCCCAGGCGCTGCCGCATCCCTTTCGAGAGGTTGCGGATCAGCGTGTTCTGCCGGTCGCGTAGATGCACCTGCTCTAGCACAGTGCTGACCTGCGCTTTAGGCTGTTTGACACCGCGCAGTTCCGCCCAGAAGGTCAGATACCCCCGCACCGTCATATCCGGGTAAATCGGCACGCGCTCCGGCAGATAGCCGACGCGCTTCCGCGCCTCCAATGACTCCCGGAACACATCATGCCCCGCGATCCGCGCCGTCCCCTCGGTAGGCGGCATAAATCCCGTCAGCATCCGCATCGTAGTCGTCTTGCCCGCCCCATTGGGGCCGAGCAAACCGACCACTTCCCCGGCCTCAGCGTGAAAGCTCAGGTGATCGACCGCCAGGGTGCTGCCGTAACGTTTGGTGAGGTTTTCGACTTCAATCATCGTGCTGCGTTTGCATATCCACTTTGTCGCATCGTACTGCCGGAGGATAGACCCGTCAAGTAAATGTCAACGCCTGTGAACAAGCCCCCTATTCCTCCGGCCATCACTGACCCTTGAGATACTGCTCGCGGTACAGCCGCACCGCGTGACGCAGCGGCTCCTGGTAATATTCCTCCGGCGTGATATCCAGCTTGACCGTTCGCCGGGCAGGTTGAACCGTTGGCTTTGTGGCCGCGAAATCCTTCAACACCTGAGCGTGCGGTTTCAGCGTCCCGTCCGGCCGCACCAGCCCGAAGAACCGTTCATGCCGCGAGTCTAGACACGGCGGCTTCTCCCAGAGTTCCGGCGCATAATCGGCATAACACCACACCAGCGCCCCTGTCGATCCTACCTCCACCAGCCGAGGCAGCACCGCCGCCAGATAGTCCGCCAGCGCCTCCTCGGACGCCATGAACTGCGTGCGTTCTTCCCCGTAGGACACCCACTCCCACGTTTCCGATGGGCCGCCATCCGGAGTCGTGCAACCGCCGAATTCTTCCATCAGCGTCGGCTTGCCGCACAGCGCCGTCGTCAGCGCGCAGGTGAACGGCACGAAGTCGGGATCGAGCGCCTGTGTTGACCAGCCTTCCGCGTACATTGGATAGCTGTGCATGACCGCCACATCCGTCTCGGCAAACACCTCATGAATCCGCAGATTGATGTCCTCCGCCAGACTCGCAACATGCAAACCGCACGTCACCCGATGAACCGGATCAATCGCCTTGATGAGCTGCGTCATCTCCCGCACCCAGTTCCGCCCACTGGCCGGATCATGCGGCACGGCGAACAAATCCGGCTCATTCCCCAGATTCCACATCCAGATCGCCGGATGATCCTTCAGCGCCCCGACCACCGTCCGCAGCAGCAAACGTTCTGCATCCAGCGCCACCGGATCATGAAAAGCATTCCGGTAGCCACTCCCGACGATCTGCCCCCCGCTGACCACCTGCCGGACGCGCTCGGTCTGCGCGAGCAGCTTCGGATCGAGCAACCATCCCGGCGACCAGTTCGGCCCGCTCATATGTCCGGTAAAAAACGTCACATCCAGCTTCAACCCCAACTCGGCCGCGATATCGCACACTGTCGTCAGATGTCGCAGGCAGTCCGCCGAGACCGTGTCCGGCGTCGGCTGGAAATCATCCCACAGCAGGAACAACCGCACCGTACTCAAGCCGATCTCGCGGATGATGCTGAACTCCTCACGGACTTCGCCCGCGTCGAAATTCGACCACCAGTACATCGCCTTGCGGCGCGGCCAGTAATTCACGCCGAGTTCAAAGGGTTGTGCCATGAAATTTCTCCACATGCGAATCTGCGATTCTGCCGCCTCTATTGTGCCAGATGTGCGGCCAATCTGCCGAATGACGATTGACGAATAGAACAAAATTTCGTATAATGAATTCTATGCACAAACTTTCGACCCCCACCGGACTCGAAAAACTCCAACTCGCCGGGGATACCACAGCCTTTGAACCCGCTGGCGACCAACCCCAGCGTGAACGGCCGCATCACCGCGCCCCGCATGACCTCCCCTGCGTCAGCACCGTCTCCACCCCCACCGGGCCGAAAGCCATGATGAAGACGATGATGACTACCGCTTGCGAGCGCAACTGCTACTACTGCCCCTTCCGCGCCGGCCGCGGCAAAACCCAGCGCGTCACCTTCTCTCCTCACGAGATGGCCGCCTCCTTCGATAAACTCCAGCAGGCCAGGACCGTCGAAGGGATATTCCTGTCGTCAGGCATCATCAAAGGCGGCGTCACCACCCAGGACAAAATCCTCGATACCGTCGAGATCATCCGGCGCAAGTATCAATACACGGGCTACATCCACCTGAAGATCATGCCCGGCGCTGAATACGACCAGTTGTACCGCGCCATGCAGCTTGCCGACCGCGTGTCCATCAACCTCGAAGGCCCCACCCAGGATCGCCTCACTGCCCTCGCGCCCAAGAAACGCTTCGATGAAGAACTCCTGACCCGCTTGGCCTGGGCGCAGCAGATGCGCCGTTCCGGTCTGCGTGCCAGCATCGTGACTCAGTTTGTGGTGGGCGCAGTCGGTGATACTGACCTCGAACTCCTCACCCTGAGCGAGCGCCTCTATCGTCAACTGGGATTGGCCCGTGCCTACTATTCCGCCTTCAACCCTATCAGCGATACCCCCTTCGAGAACCTCAGTCCCACCCTGCCCCTCCGTGAATTCCGCCTGTATCAATCCAGCTTTCTGCTGCGGGATTATGGCTGGAGCGCCGAGGAACTCCCCTTTGGCGAAGATGGCAGCCTGCCCCTGAACATTGATCCCAAACGCGCCTGGGCGGATGCCAACCTGCTCGACAAACCCGTCGAAGTCATGCAGGCTTCCCGCGCCGATTTGATGCGAATCCCCGGCATCGGCCCGAAGGGAGCCGACACCATCCTGAAGGCACGCCGACGCGGTCGCCTCAATGACCTCAGCCACCTCCGCGCCATCGGCATTCGCAGCGTCGAGCAGAGCGCCCCTTACATTCTTCTGGATGGCCGCCGCCCTGCCCTTCAGCTTCCCTTGTTCTGAGTGACCTACAGCGGAATCCCCCGCTGCGCGAATTTGGTTTCGATCTGCCGCCGCGTTTCTTGCATCGAGATTTCCAGATACGGCAAACCCAACCACGCATTCATCAGCCCGAACAGCAAACCTGTCACCACCCGAAACGCGGGTAAAGTCTCTCGCGGCGGCCATAGATTGAACGGCGGATAACCAAGAAGCTGGCTCACCCCATCCAGCCCAATCGGCGCTAATCCCAGCAGCACATAAATCCAGATCGGAACCGGCCGCAGCCGTCGCCGCACCGTCGGAATGCTGTAGATCACAATGCCCGTGAACAATCCCCAGTAGATGCCCATGTCGCGGGCACACACCCCCACCTTGTAGCCCATCTGCGGATTGCCCACGAACTCCCGCGCCGCGCCCTGATAGCCCGGCGTGAACGCATAGATGTCCCCCACCCGCCCAAACGGGAATGCCAGCACCCGGTTCGGGTCAAATTCCGGGAGTTGTCGCGCATACGTCTCGAACGGGGTGAGCGGGCTGCCTGTGTTATAACGCGGATAAAACGGCTGCTCCCCGAACAGGAACACCGACCGGAACGCGAACTGGTGGCAGAACGGGCTGTACAGCGTGTAAAGAACCTGACCCGGCCCCGTCGCCCCCACCCTCATCAGGATCGGCGCCACAATGGGCAGCGCCGCATACACCCCGATGACGATCATGGCGATCCGCAGCCAGTTCCGCGAAAACCACAGCAGCCCCCGGTTGAGGCGTAATCCAAAGCTTTTCGGGGCAGGTGATGTTGGGCTTTGCATGAGGATCGTCCGTCCTGAAACTCGTCTATCGCGCTAGAGGTGATAGCACAACTGCTACCGGGGCGCAGGGATAGTCTCTCAGCCGCAGAGTTCGGATATCGCGTTCTCTTTTGTCCCTTCAGTGGACATGGCTTTTCGGCAGCCGGACACTTCAGTGTCTGGCGGTGCATCCGCCTGTTTTCCTGAGCAGATTGCCGCGCCGGCCATTCTAATCGATCTGAGCTGCCATGTACCCCTGGTCACCCTCCACCGAACCACAGTCTATCATCTTGCCAGCAGCGGCGCTATCGCAGCCTCGAACGCCGCCTCATCCGCCGCCCCGAAGAAAATCTGCGTAATGACCCCCGACGGCGCAATCACATATGTGGTCGGTTGCCCGCGAATCTGGTACAGCGCCGCGATCTGCCCCAGTTCGTCCAGCACCAGATCGTACCGCACGCCATACCCCCCTGCCCATTCACGGATCATCCCCGCTGTTTCGCCCAAATTGACGCCAATCACCCGCAGTCCGCGCGTCCCATAACGATCCGATAGCGCTTGCAGCACTGGCATTTCCACCCGGCAGGGTTCGCACCAAGTCGCCCAGAAGTTCAGCACCACCACCTGTCCCCGCGTCTCGTCCAGCCTGAACGGACTGCCCTCGACCCGCATCGTCTGGAACGGCGGAGCCATTGCGTCGATCTCCGGCGCGACCGGCCGCTCCCCCTCGATCAATCGCCCGGTGAACTGCGCCCGCTCCGGCAAACCCACCCATGCCAGAATCAATAGGGCTGCGGCGACACACACCGCAGCCCCAACCACCAGCACCATCCGTTCGATGCGGGACATCACGCCTGAAGCCTGCTGTAGGTTCTTCGCGCTGATCTCCCAACCGCTGCGGACTTAACTCCCCCTCTGCCACGGAGTGGAGAGGGGGCTGGGGGGTGAGGATCATTGAAAAGACCTCGGCCAACGTGCATGACAGACTCTACGACAGCGCCGCGTTCACCAGCGTTTCCACCTGGCTTGCCGTCATCGGCCCCACAATCTTCTGCGTGATGACCCCCTGCGGATTCAGCACATACGTAGTCGGATAGCTGAACACCCCGAACTGCTCCTGAATGTCCCCGCGTTCATCCATCACCAGCGGGAAAGTCAGCCCCAACTCACTCTGGAACGCCTCGATGGTCGCCGCCGTTTCCCCGAAGTTCACCGCCAGCACCACGAAGTCCTTCCCATTGAACTGCTCGTAAGCCGCCTGGAACTCGGGCATCTCCACCC
>JAEUQZ010000850.1 GCA_016788965.1 Anaerolineae bacterium
AGTACCAGGCCGGTGATGCTGCTTGCGATCTGGTTGTCTGGCGTCATGGCGGGTTCAGGCGGCTCGCGTCACGGTGCGGCGCAGGTGTCGGATGGATGTTTACTTGGCGACCCGCGCGCGCAGCGGGGGCGTCACGCGGCGTGTAGACGCTTGCGGCGTCGCGGCCGGTTTGCGGGCGCGCCCCGGCAGTTACGGAACATACAGGCATGGCGCATTGTACTAGCGGCGCCGGCGCCCCGGCCTCAGCCGCCGATATAGGACATTTCGACCTTCGTGCGCAGCGCGGCGGTTGCGGCACTGCGCAGTTCGGAATAGCGGTCGCCGCGCGCGCGCCAGATGGCGCCGATCACGCTGGACAGTTCCGCATCGCTGGCCCCGGCGCGCAGCAGCGCGCGCAGGTCGTGGCCGCTGCCCGCGAACAGGCAGGTATAGAGCTTGCCGTCGGTGGACAGGCGGGCGCGCGTGCAGGTCGAACAGAACGGGTGGGTTACCGACGAAATGACGCCGATTTCACCGCCGCCGTCCTGGTAGCGCCAGCGCTCGGCGACTTCCCCGGTGTAATTCGGATCTATCGCTTCGAGCGGCATTTCGGCGTTTATGCGCCGCACCACTTCGCGGCTGGGCAACACTTCTTCGAGCTTCCAGCCGTTGGAACTGCCGAC
>JAEUQZ010000851.1 GCA_016788965.1 Anaerolineae bacterium
GCAAATCCTCGCCCAGGGCGAGCCGGCGCCGGTCGCCACGACCCAGGTGCGGGCGGTTGTTTTGGTGCCGACCCGCGAACTCGCCGAACAGGTGCTGGCCAGCCTGCAGGCTTACAGCGCCGGCCTCGGCCTGAGCAGCTACGCGGCTTACGGCGGGGTCAGCCTCAATCCGCAGCAAAGCCGGCTGGCGCAGGGCGTCGATGTGCTAGTGGCGACGCCGGGGCGGTTGGTCGATCTGTTCACCAAGGGGGCGGTGCGCTTTCGCGAATTGCGCCTGCTGGTCCTCGACGAAGCCGACCGGATGCTCGACCTCGGCTTTGCCGAAGAATTGTCGATCCTGTTCTCGGCCTTTCCGCGCCAGCGCCAGACCCTGCTCTTTTCGGCGACTTTCCCCGATGCGGTGCGCGGCCTCACCCGCAGCCGCCTGCGCGACCCGCGCAGCGTCGAAGCCGGCCCGCGCAACGCCGCCGCCCGCACGGTCGAACAAGCGCTGATTCCGGTCGACCGGGCGCGCAAGCGCGAACTGCTGCTGGCCCTCTACCAGCGGCGCGGCTGGCAGCAATTGCTGGTTTTTGCCAAGACCAAGAAGGGCTGCGACGAACTCGCCGCCGCGCTGGCTGCCGCCGGCATCGCCGCCGACTGCATCCACGCCGACCGGCCG
>JAEUQZ010000852.1 GCA_016788965.1 Anaerolineae bacterium
CGCCGGCGCACGCGCGCGCGCCCGTCGCCGCCCCGGTCGGCCTTGCGGCTCTTCAAGCCGTAGCCCACGTTCTCGCCCACGTTCAGGTTGGGAAAGAGGGCGTAGGACTGGAAGACGATGCCGAAGTCGCGCAGGGCCGGCGACCGCTTCGAGATTTCCTCGCCGGCATGGAAGATCTCGCCCGAATCCTGCCGCTCCAGGCCGGCGATCGCGCGCAGCAGGGTCGTCTTGCCGCAGCCGGACGGCCCCAGCAGGACCAGGAATTCTCCCCGCTCGACGGCCAGCCCGACCTTGTCGAGCGCGACGAAGGCGCCGAAGCGCTTGGTCAGGTCGTGAGTTTCGAGATGCGCCATGCCAGGGTTCCGGAGGTGAGAGGCGTCGCCCCGCGCGGACATCCGCGGGGCGACGGGATGGGTCGATGGCGCGCTACTTCGCCTCGGACTTGTTCGCGTAGCGCTTCTGCCACTCGGCCAGGATCGCGTCGCGGTTCTCCGCCATCCAGGCGAAGTCGTTCTTGACCTGGCGCTGTTCGGAGTCGTTGGGGATGTGCTTCAGGCGGCTGGAGATGCCCGGAATTGCGACGACGGCGAAGTTCTTCGCGTAGAGCTCGTTCGCCTCGCGCGTGGCCGACCAGTCGGCCAGCTTGCGCGCGGCCTCGAGG
>JAEUQZ010000853.1 GCA_016788965.1 Anaerolineae bacterium
GCTACTATCCATTTCGGACCCTCCGGTTTGCCTGTGAAGATCTGCGTATCTTCCACCTTGGGCACCTTGATGCCGTCGGCCCGTGAGGGTCCGCCTCTCAATCCACCACCACCATAGAGTTATCCACGGCGCCGGACACCGGCGGTCCCTCTATAACCAGAGGTGACCGGCGCGGTGGATAACTCGTGTTCAGCGCTCACGGGGTGGGAGGCGTCCATTCCATTCTCCTGGAATCTCGACCAAGCGAGAAGGGATCAAGCGCGGGGCAATTGGCATCATTCCGGCATAACAACCTGGTCGATCACATGGATGACGCCGTTGCTGGCTTCGATATCCGTCTTGACGACCTTGGCATTGTTCACCGTCACGCCGCCGCTTCCGGCAACGACCTTGAGGCTCTGGCCCTGAACCGTCGGTACGTTGCCGCTGGTCACGTCCTTGGCCATCACCTTGCCCGATACCACGTGGAACTTCAGCACCTTGGCAAGCTTGTCCTTGTCTTTGAGCAGCGCATCCAGGGAACCCGCCGGCAGTTTTGCGAAGGCCGCGTCATCAGGGGCGAACACTGTCAGCGGGCCCGGCCCCTTGAGCGTCTCCACCAGACCGGCGACCTGCGCTGCCTTGATCAAGGTTTTGAACTGCCCTGCCGCTGCTGCCGTAT
>JAEUQZ010000854.1 GCA_016788965.1 Anaerolineae bacterium
CCCGATTCGGGGCCGGCGGCATTTGTCATCGATGCCCAGGCGGTGCGCGACGCCATCGCCGGCACCGGCGCGACACTGGTCGACATCAAGGTGGAGTCCGACAAGCTCTATGGCGGCTACCTGCGCGAAGCCATCTGGCAGTCGGCCGCGGGCCTGGTTGCGATACTCGTGCTGCTCGGGTCGACCCTGCGCTCCGCCGCCCGCGTGCTGCGGGTCACGCTGCCGCTGGCGGCCGCCGTGCTGGTGGTGGTTGCCGGGCTCGCATTGGCGGGCGTGAAACTCAATATCATGCATCTGGTTGGCATACTGCTGATCGTCGCGGTGGGATCGAACTACGCCCTGTTCTTCGATCGCGGCAACCGGGAAGACCGCTCGGGGCCGCCGCCGCGCATGCTGGCTTCACTGCTGCTGGCCAACTTCTCGACCATGATCGGATTCGGCCTGCTCGGCTTTTCAAGTGTGCCGGTGCTGAGCGCGATCGGCACCACGGTCGGCCCCGGCGCCGTGCTGTTCAACCTGGGCATCACCCAGTACACGGAAATCGCCAGCAGGCTGTTCGATGTGGACCCGCTGGAAGATTTCAAGGGCATGATCAACAACCCGGAATTCACCGGGAATGCTGACGTCTCCTATGCGTGGGACAAGTGGCGCGTGCGTTAC
>JAEUQZ010000855.1:0-264 GCA_016788965.1 Anaerolineae bacterium
GACGAGGTGCGCGAACTCGGCGACATCGCGGAAGTTGCGCAGCGCCTGGATGCCACCGCTGGTCGCGCAGGCGCCGATCGTCACCAGCCGCCGGGCGCTGCGCCGGACCCTGCGGATGCGCTCGCGATCGTGCGCGGTCGTGATCGAGCCTTCGACCAGCACGATGTCGTACGGCCCCGGCTGCATCGCCGACGAGGCTTCCGGGAAGTACGCGATCTCGACCGCCTCGCACACGGCCAGCAGTTCGTCCTCGCAGTCGAGCAG
>JAEUQZ010000855.1:274-659 GCA_016788965.1 Anaerolineae bacterium
TTGAACACGGCCAGCCGCGGCCGGGACGGATTCCTTGCGGTATTGCGCGCTGCGTTCACAGCCCGTCCACCGTCATCAGCGCCTCGATGACATCGAAGCGGAACACCGGCCCGTCGCGGCAGACGAAATGCGGCCCGAACTGGCAGTGCCCGCACAGCCCGACCGCGCACTTCATGTTGCGCTCCATCGACACGTGGATGCGCTCGCGGCGGACGCCGCGCGCCAGCAGCGCCCGCGCCGTGTGGCGCATCATGATTTCCGGGCCGCAGACCAGCGCGAGCGTGTGCTGCGGGTCGTAGCCGCCGCCTTCGACCAGCCGCGGCACGACGCCGACGCGCCCGGCCCAGTCCTGCGTCGCGCGATCGACGGTCACATCGACCAGCAG
>JAEUQZ010000856.1 GCA_016788965.1 Anaerolineae bacterium
CCGGCCGACGAAAAGCAGCCGCTGGCCGATCGCCGTGTAGGAGAAGACGTACCAGATCACGATCGCGAGCAGGAGTGCGTAGTAGAAGGCGAGCGGGATGCCGAGCACGCGGGTGATGATCACCGCCCGCACCAGGCTCATCGATACGCCGCTGATCGTCTGGGTATCGGAGAACCACAGGGTGAGGCCGTGGATGAACGTGCCCATGCCGAGCGTGACGATCAGCGAATGGATGCGGAAGTAGATGACGAAGAAGCCGTTGAGGAAGCCGACCAGCAGTCCGGCCAGGAGCGCGAGCAGGATCGCGCCCATGATCGGCACGCCGACCCAGACGTTGAGCACGGCGACGAGCATCGCCGAGAGCGTCAGAACGCTGGCGATCGAGAGGTCGTAGTCGCCGGCGGTGAGTGGAATGATCAGCCCGAGCGTCACCACCACCAGCACCGCCTGCGAGCCGAGGATGGTCGAAAGATTGGCCCAGGAGAGGAAGGTGTCGGGGCGCAAGATGCCGAAGGCGATGATCACCGCGGCCCAGGCGATCACGAGTCCGAAGCGCTCGCCCCGGTCGATCCACGCCTGGCGCCCCGCATTGGCGCCGTCCGTCCTGCTGGTCGCCAGGCTCACGCCGCCCTCTCCGCCATGTCCGGTTCGGCGCTACG
>JAEUQZ010000857.1 GCA_016788965.1 Anaerolineae bacterium
CCGTAAAACGCTGCCTCGCCTGCTTCGATCGACATATCGGGAAGGTTCATCGACTCGCAGACCGCCTTCAGCGACGCCTCGGCACGGTCCCAGACCTCCGGCTTGCCGACGTACTTGTCGCCGTTCGGGTCGCGAAAGCCCAGCCGCACCCGGTAGTTGTTCATCCCGAGCGACTTCAGCACGGTTTGAGTCATTTCCAGGCAGCCGCGGAACTCGTCGGCCACCTGCTCTTCCGTGCAAAAAATGTGGGCGTCGTCCTGGCAAAAACCCCGCACGCGGGTCATGCCGTTTAATTCGCCAGATTGCTCAAAACGATAGACCGTCCCGAACTCCGCCAGCCGCACCGGCAAGTCGCGATACGACCGCGGCTTAGACTTGTAAATCATGATGTGATGCGGGCAGTTCATCGGTTTGAGGAGATATCGCTCCCCTTCTCCCGGCTTCTGCCCTTCTCGCTCGCTCAGATCGATCGGCGGGAATTGCGAGTCGCTGTAATACGGGAAATGCCCTGAAATCTGGTAAAGTTCGATCTTGCCGATATTCGGCGTGTAAACGGCGTCGTATCCGCGCCGGCGCAACTCGACCTTCAGGTAATCTTCGAGTGTCTGCCGAATCACGGCCCCCTTCGGCAGCCACAGAATCAGCCCCGAACCCACGG
>JAEUQZ010000858.1 GCA_016788965.1 Anaerolineae bacterium
CAGCCGGCCCATTCCCATGCCGCGCGAGCCGGCGATGACGCCGAGCGGATTGGCCGCGCGCCAGTGCGGGCACGGATTGGCCAGCCAGTCGCCGAGGCAGTGGCCGCGCAGCGTCGCGCCCAGCGGCAGTTGTTCCAGTTGGCGCGCGGCGCGGCTGCCGCGCCAGGGCGTGCCGAGCAGCACGACGTTCCCCTTGCAGGGTTGCAGCAGCAGCCCCTCGTGCGCTACCACGCCGCCCAGGCTGTGCGCGACGATGTGGATCGGCTCGGCATGCAGCCCGTCGAGAAAGCGCGCGAAAGCGCGAGCGGTGCTCTCCAGCGGCGCGCGCACCGAGGCGTAGCGGAAGGCGTGCACCGCGTAGCCTTCGGCGCGCAGGCGTGCCCGTAGGGCGCCGAGCATCCAGGGACCGGCCCACAGGCCATGCACCAGCACCACGGCGGGCGCGCCGCTGTCATTGACGCCGATGCTGAGTTCGCCCGTCAGCGTCACGGGGCCCAGATCGATGCCCGTGAGATCGATGCCCAGGCCGATGCCAGGGCCCGGGCGGCCCAGCTCCAGCGCAATGGGCGAGCCGGCGGGTGCGAAGCGCAGCGCAGCGCCGCCGGCCGCAAACCCGTGCGTGGCGGCATCGGGGATCAGGCCGCGGATCGCGTTCACG
>JAEUQZ010000859.1 GCA_016788965.1 Anaerolineae bacterium
CCCGTGGTCATTACCCTGCTCGGCGGGCTTCCCTATGACTCCCTGCGGATCTCGACCCCGCGATCCTCACGCCTGAAGTACGTCCGCGCCGCGCGATAGGATCCCCGGCAGGGGGTTATCTTCCCAACCCCTCCGAGGAGACCTCCATGACCGACTCCATAGCGGACAAGGGCTACGCCCGTCCTGACGTCCTCGTCTCCACCGCGTGGCTCGCCGAGCACTTGCAGGATCCCGGTGCCCAGAAGATCGACTGGCACGCCGACCTCAACGACCGCGTGCAGCGCGACTATGTCTCGCGTGAGGGCTTCGAGGCCCTGCTGCGCGCCCGCGGGATCGACGCCACCACCACCGTGGTCTTCTACGGTGACAAGAACAACTGGTGGGCCTGCTACGCGTTCTGGGTCTTCCAGCTCTTTGGCTTCACCAACGCGCGCATCCTCGACGGCGGACGCTCCAAGTGGGAGGCCGAGGGCCGCCCGATGGTCACCGACGTGCCGCGCTTTGCCCCGACGAACTACGCGGCGCCCGCGCGCGACGACGCCCGCATCCGGGCCTTCTTCGCCGAGACGCGCGCCCACATGGAGGCGGGACGCCCCATGGTGGACGTCCGCTCGCCGCAGGAGTACACGGGCGAACGCACCCACATGCCCGACTATC
>JAEUQZ010000085.1 GCA_016788965.1 Anaerolineae bacterium
GATCGGCCAGCAGTTGTTCGGGACTCTCTATCTCTGCGACCGCGAAGATGGGCAGCCCTTCACCGATGAAGACCAGGAACTCATCGAGACCATGGCCGGCTATGCCGCCGTCGCCATCGCCAGTTCGCAGATCAACGACCGCCAGAGCCGTCTGGCGACGTTGGAAGAGCGCGAACGCATCGGCATGGAACTGCACGACGGCATCATCCAGTCCCTCTATGCCATCGGTATGCATCTCGACTTGATGCGGATGAATCAGGTCGTTTCTGCCGACGAACTCGGCGAAGCCATCGGGAACCTCAACACCGTCATCGAGGATATTCGCCGCTACATCATGAAGCTGCATCGGGGCGACCGTCCGGCGCGAACCGTCCTGGACTCGATGCGCGAACTGTTGGATCGGCTGCACACGCCCGACAGTCTGTCGATTGAACTGGATGCTCCCGACGAGCCGCCGCCCTTCACGCCCGCTGTCTTTGAAGCCGTTTGCCAGATGGCGAACGAGGCCATCAGCAACGCGGTGCGCCACGCCAACGCCCGGCGAATTCACATTGCGGTCGAACAGCAGGGTCTCCAATTCATCGTGCAGGTCATCGATGACGGCAAGGGCTTCGACCTCTACGAGCTGACCAGCAACAGCGGCCTGGGACTGCGGAACCTCCAGCAGCGGGCTGCTCTGAACGGCGGAACCGTCCAGATCGCCACCCAACCGGGGCAGGGCACGCGCGTGACCATCACGCTGCCGACCCGTCTGGTATGACTGGATTCGTCGCCGCATTGATTGTGTAGTCACCCGCGCGAACCTTCTCGATTCCAGAGATGAGTTGTGCATTTTTGCACAAATTTCTCGCCTGCCAGACGGCCATATCCCCCCTATGCGCCGCCGTACATGTATCACGCCAATTGTGTTACGTTTGGCAGTAGCTTAACCCCCGACAGAAAATCTATAGTGAGGTCAGTAAACAACACCTAGCCGGGGCAAATTGCCAGGTGGAAGAGGTACTGCCATGCTCGAAAATGTGACTGTGCGCGAGTGGATGACCAGCCCGGTGCTGACGATTTCGCCAACCGCGTCGATCAGCAACGCCCACCAGATGATGAAAGAGAATGGTGTGCGGCGTCTCCCGGTGGTGGACCACGACCGTCTCGTTGGGATCATCACGATCGGCGACGTGCGCGAGGCCAGTCCGTCTGATGCCACCACCCTCAGCATCTGGGAACTGAACTATCTGTGGGCGCAGTTGACGGTCGAGAAGATCATGACCCGTCATCCCTATACCATCGAGGCTGACAATTCCATCCTCGACGCCGCCCAGATCATGCTGGACAAGAAGATCAGCGGCCTGCCCGTCGTCGATGAAGATGGCAAGCTGATCGGGATGATTACCGAATCGGACGTGTTCCGAATGTTGATCAAACAGCGTCAGGCGGAGCGTGTCTCTGGCTAATCCGTCCTGATGATGTGGTTGGCAGGTGTAAACCTGCCGTTCAGCCTGCCCGCGCATCCTCATCGATCCCACCAGGCAGGCTGTATTTATTATCTTGTCGTTGCGCGCTCTGCCGGATGAGATGTCTGTCTCGGAGATTTGCTATGAATGTGTCCGACATCATGACCCAAAAACCGGCCACCATCCGGCTGAACACCACCCTGCGTGAGGCGCTGGAATTGATGGATCAGGTCGGCTGCCATCACCTGCCCGTCCTCAATGGCGACAATCACGTCATTGGGATCATCAGCGACCGCGACTGCCGCACGGCCTTGAATTCGCCCTACATCATGCGGGAACGCTGGCAGGACGAGGAACTCGTCAACCACATTCAGGTACGCATGATTATGACACCGGCCCCGATTGTCGTCGCGCCGGATGCCCGCGCCGCCGAAGCCGCCCGGCTGATGCTCCAGAATCGCATTAGCTGCCTGCCAGTCATGCGCGATGAAACTCTGGTTGGCATCGTAACGCGCTCCGACATTCTCATGGCCTTCATGACCTCCGAAGAGCGTGCCCAGAAGCGCAATCATGTGGACTCTCTGGCCTAGCCAGACATCCTTCAGATTCG
Source organism: Anaerolineae bacterium (assembly GCA_016788965.1). Classification (GTDB taxonomy): domain Bacteria; phylum Chloroflexota; class Anaerolineae; order Aggregatilineales; family Phototrophicaceae; genus CFX2. Next base: position 2,059 of record JAEUQZ010000085.1, read on the forward strand.
TCAATCTGATACCGCGATCCGGCCCGGATCGCGGCTTTGTTTTGTGGAGCGCATCGCCTGTGTTCGGAGGGCATTGAGATAACCACACCTATCCGAACCGGCTCAGTTCGGCGACAATGGGTCGAACCGAACACTGCAACCTGGCGAAACCCCATGCGTATTGAGGAATAGCACAGCCGTTGCATAGGAGAGCTTTGGTGATGAATCCGTCACGAGTCGTCATTCGCACACGCGCGTTGGAAAAAACCCTGCCCCTCGGCAAGACCAGCGTTCACGCCCTGCGTGGGGTAGACCTGGATATTTATGCGGGCGAGATTGTCGGGATTGTCGGGCCGTCCGGCAGCGGCAAGAGTACCCTGCTGGGCTTGATCGGCGGTCTGGATACCGCTACCGGCGGCAGCATCGAGATCGATGGCATCGATATCACCCGCATGAACGAAGATCAACTCACTGAAATCCGCAACGAGAAGATCGGATTCATCTTCCAGTTCTTCAATTTGATCCCGACTCTTACGGCGTTGGAGAACGTCGCCCTGCCGATCCAGTTTGCCCGCAAGCCCCAGTTCAAGCCCGATAAACGCGCCCGTGAACTGCTCGGCGCATTCGGGCTGAAGGATCGCCTGCGTCATCGTCCTTCGGAGCTTTCCGGCGGGCAGCAGCAGCGTGTGGCGATTGCGCGGGCACTGGCGAACAATCCCCCGCTGCTCCTGGCCGATGAACCCACCGGCAACCTCGATACCGAATCCGGCGCGATGGTCATGGAAACGCTTGAACAGATTCGCAAAGATTCCGGCACGACCGTCATCATCGTCACCCATGACCCCAAGCTGGCCGGCCGCGCGGATCGGGTTGTCACGCTGGTCGATGGCCGTGTCGTGGATGGAGCAGCCGCTCCGCCGCGCAGATAAGGGCGCTGCTGTGGTGGATCAATTCCCCCCAACAGCAGATTGCATTAGAATGTCCTTTGTGGGACTGCACAACGGGATGTGTTCTGCACATGAAAGCCGACTTTGCGCTCGATTACGACCTGCTGACGATAGAGCGCCCACACAAGTTGTATCTGTTGGCGAGGTTGGTTTCCGGCCCTGCTCCCCAGGCGCGCAAGCGCCGGCCGCTGAATCTGAGCCTGGTGTTGGATCGGAGCGGATCCATGGCCGGGGAGAAGCTGGATTACACCCGCCAGGCCGCCCGCTTTCTTGTGCAGAATCTCACCGAGTCCGATCTGTTGTCCATCGTCCTGTACAACGAGGGCATCGAGACTCTCCTACAACCTGAACCTGTCATCCACAAGGACAGCATCATCCAGCGGCTCAATGATATCAAGGCCAGCGGGATGACCAACCTCAGCGGCGGCTGGCTTCAGGGCTGCGCCCTGGTCGAGCAGAATGCCGCCGACGAGTTTCTCAACCGTGTCATTCTCATCAGCGACGGCTTGGCGAACCGGGGCGTGGTCAGTCCCGATCAGATCATCAATCTGGCGAAGCAGAAACGCACCCGCAGCGTCACCACCACCGCCATGGGGCTGGGCAAGGATTTCAACGAAGACCTGATGATGGCGATGGCCGACGCGGGCGGCGGAGCCTACTATTTCATCGAAAGCCCCGAATCCGCGCCTATCATCTTCCAAGAAGAACTGCGCGGCCTGCTCAATGTCGTCGGGCAGAACCTCACCATCAGCGTGGCGACGACCGATCACATCACCCATGTCGGCCAGTTGAACGCCTACAACATGCACATGGATGGGCAGCGGGTTTCCTTCAGCCTGGGGGATGTGTTCGCTAACGAGGTCAAGACTCTCGTGCTGGAATTGTCCATTCCGGCCCTATCCGCCGTCGGCCAGATCGAAATCGCCACCCTGTCCTTCGAGTACGACGCCATCACCGAACAGGGCAGTGACCACCAGCGGCTTGAGCTGCCGATCATCGTCAACCTCGTCGATGCGGAATATCCTGCGCCCGCGCCGGATGCGGATGTGCGCCGCTCCGTCCTGCTGCTTCAGGCCGCCCGCGCTCGCCGCGAAGCCATCTCTGCCGCCGACGCTGGCGATTATGGCCGGGCCTCTGAGGTGCTTCGGCAGATTGCCCTGGACATCGAAGACTCGCAGATTCAGCATCGCGCGTTAAATGAAGAGCGCCAGGCGCTCCTCAAACAGGCCGAGGAAATGCGTCGCGGGGCGGACTATTACGACAGCTACAGCCGCAAGTCGATGTCCACCCAGGCGATGTATACTATGATCGACCGCCACGAAAGCACCCAATCGCTGCGAATGCGCGAGGTCGAGCGCATCCTCAAGCAGCCGGAGACCGAGAAGAAGCCCGGCGTTACCCCCACCCACCTCACCTGGCGCGAACAGAGCTTGCCGCTCAACGGCGAACTCTTCCGGGTCGGCCGCGCCCCCCAGAACGAGATCGTCATGGATGCCAAGAATATCTCCCGCTTCCACTGCCAGATCAAACGGATCGATGACCTGCTGATCCTCGAAGACCTCGGCAGCACCAACGGAACCTACGTTAACGAAACGCGCCTGACCGAACCGTATGTCCTCAGCGTCGGCGATGTCGCCCGCATCGGCTACGAGCAGTTGATCTTCCACGACCAGGGATGATTGCCCAGTTGCCAGACCGAATCATCGTCGTACCTCATCGTGACAAATACTGCACAGCCGTGTTATTTGCACAAGTTGGGTATTGCGAACATGCCCGCGCGTAAGGAATCGCCGCGGCATGTCCGGATCGTTGGTGCCTTGCTCGCAATCGTGTGGCTATGCGCTGGTGTTCTCGCACTCGTGCTAGGAATCATTGAGCAGCATTGGCCTCTTGTGGCCGTTGGGCTTTTGGCGGGATGGTACGGGGTGATCTGGATTTACGTTGCCCGCACGGGGCGTCGCCTCACCACGCTGCGTGAAGCATTGACGCCATGGAAAATCAAATAGGGTCCAAACACAAAGAGCAAACAAAACAGGGCGCATCAGCGCCCTGTTGCATATGCCTGACTTGAACCGAATGCCCTAGCTCAGATAATCCCGCAGGTTGTGCGCCAGCCGTGGATGCCGCAGGCTGCGAAGCGCCTCTTTTTCCAACTGGCGGATGCGCTCCCGGCTGAGTCCGAACTTGTTGGCGATCTCTTCCAGCGTGTGCGGTTCACCGCCCCCCAGCCCAAACCGCAGACGCAGGATATGGCTCTGGCGGGGGGTGAGTTCGCTCAAGACCTCTTCGATGGTTTCCTGGAGCAAATGCTGCGTGGCCGTTTCGACTGGACTGGGCGAGTCCTGGTCTTCAATGAAGTCACCGAACTCGCTGTCGCCGTCATCCCCGACTGGCCGTTCCAGGGCAATGGCGTGCTGGCTGGCGTCCATCATGCCGCGCACGCTGTCGGCGGGTAAATCCATCTCCAGCGCGATTTCTTCCGGAGACGGGCGTCTGCCGAGGCTCTGTTCGAGGTTCTGCGCCGTCCGGTACATCTGGCGGATGCGCTCGGTCATGTGCAGCGGAATGCGGATCGTCCGGGTCTTTTGAGCCAACGCGCGGGTGATCGCCTGCCGAATCCACCATGTGGCATATGTGCTGAAGCGGTTGCCGCGTTTGTAATCATATTTATCCACCGCCCGCATCAGGCCGACGTTGCCTTCCTGGATCAAGTCCGGGAAGGGCAGTCCCTGGCCCATATACCGCTTGGCGATGCTGACCACCAGCCGCGTGTTGGCGCGTCCCAGGTGTTCGCGGGCCAACTGGCCCTCCTGGATCAGCCGATCCATATGGGCGCTCCACTTCAGGCCGTACAGTTCACGACTGCCGGGGCGGAACAGGACGCGGCGGGCATCTTTTCCGATTTCTATTCGTTTCGCAAGTTCGATTTCTTCTTGTGCAGTCAGGAGGGGTTCCTGGGCCATCTGGCGGAAGTATAGCCCGACCGGGTCGTCGGCTGAGACCGCATTGATGTCACCCACGCTGGGGTCCTGGGGAAGTTCTTCGGGTTCGAATTCGAGTTCGATGTCGTCGGTTGGTCCCATGTCCAGGCGCATTGGCATTGGCGGCTCACTCTCCTGGCGGATATCGATCCCTAGTTCGTCCAGTTCGACTAAGATGGCTTCGATTACATTCGCATCCTCCCCATCTTCATCCAATAACTCCAGGACATCATCAAAGGTGAGATAGCCGCGCTGGTCGGCCCGGTTCATGAGTTCTTGTATCAAGTTGATACCCTCTGGGCGTACTCGATGTACGAATATCTTCCAGTCAATCAGCGTGCTGACCGTGCTGGGGGGCATCACGCCGCCGACCGCCAAACATCTTCATTCTAGCACACTTCTCAGTCAATTGTGAATAAACCATCAATATGTAGTGACGTAAGAAAAGTGCTTGTATTCGTTCAATATTAAGGGTTGGTAATGTCCTTATGAATTCATCCCGAATTTTCCAAAGATTCATGATAAACTAGGTTGATCTGAATTGCGCCGGATGGTTGAATCCTCTATAAATGAAGATAGAAAGTTCGCTCCAGGATAAGGTGCTGTAGATGGCAACACGACGATTCACGGGGGATCTCCCGCCTGATCCCAACTTCCCGCTCGACAATGAAGCCTCTGCGATGCCGCAGCAGCCGGTTCAACCCCAGCAGCCTCGCGGGGCCAGCGCCCAATCCGGTCAGGCACGATCCTCATCAGGCGGACGCCCCGGTTCCCATCTGCCGCGCACATTGACCCAGGTCTTGAACGAGGCCAACGAGCGCGTCATCCAGGGCGATCTGGTGGATTACGTGCCCATGTCCACCGGTTTTGATCCATTGGATGGTTTCATCGGCGGCGGGCTTCGCAAAACCGAACTCGTGCTGCTCGGCGGCGCGCAAGGCATCGGCAAGACCATCGCCACCCTGCAAATCGCCCGCAACATCGCCATGCGGCCTGATCAGTATGCCTTCTACCTCTCCTACGAACACACCGAAACCCATCTGATGCACCGGCTGCTCTGCCTGGAGAGCGTCAATCCCCCAGAGATCGACCTCAGCCGCGGCGTCAAACTGCGCGATCTGTACCAGATCATCGTGGCCGAACGCGCCAAAGGCTTCATGGGCCGCGACCCCAATACCCCCGGTTCCCTCCAGGCCATCCTGAAGGACAATCCCAAGACGGCCCCGGCGCTGGCTCGCATGGCCCGCTACTCCGACCGCATGATCCTGGTGAAAGCCAGTCCGGCGGTGACTACCCTCAAGGCCATCAAAGAGATGACTGCCCGTCTCTGTGATGCTACCGGGGGTAATGTCACCGTCTTCGTCGATTATCTGCAAAAAGTGGCCGTTTATCCTGAACGTCCCCGCGACGAGAACGACAAAGTGACCATCATCGTCGAGGGCTTGAAGGACATCGGCCTGTCGCTGGATGTGCCCGTCTGGGCGATTGTGGCTGCCGACCGCGAAGGACTCAAGAGCAAGCGCATTCACCTGTTCCATCTCCGGGGCAGCAGCGCCCTCGATTACGAGTCCGACATCGCCATCATCATGAACAATAAGTATCACATACTCTCGAAGGATCACGTCGCCTTCAATCCCTACACAGCCAAGCAATTCCGGGATTGGGTCGTCTTCACCGTCGAGAAAAACCGCGCCGGCCGCGCCATGTCCGACATGGAGTTCCAGCTTCACGGCCAGCACTTCGCCTTCGATCCGCGCGGCCAGAAGGTGCAGCAGCAGTTGATTGACGACAAGGTGATCGAAAGCTAAGATCATCGGATACATGACTCGGTTGAAGGGCGCATGAAGACCGTGCGCCCTTTTCATTGAATCTCCTGTCGAGGGTGGTGGTGTGAGCGGTCTGCACATCGTTTTCCGGTATCTCGTGGACGCCCTCCGGCGCGTCGATACCGTCCGTTCCGTCCGCGTCCTGGACGAGGGCGCCTTTGTCGTGGATGTCGCCCAGCCTAGCTTCCACGAAGAGATCGTCATCTACATCCTGGCGGGCGAACTCTCCGTCGGCTTCGTCAAGAAGACCCTCAACGCCAATACCCAGCGCGACAAGCATACACTCTTCATCCTGTCGCTCGATTTGATCGCCCCCGACGGCGAAACCGCCTTCATGAGCGACGCCCTGCGCCTCCTGCTCCAGGCTTACGGCGATAAAGTCTACGCCTACCACCTGGACGCAGGCCGCATCGCCATCGTCCCGGTCACGGTCAGCCGCGACCTCCGTATTCACTGCGGCGATCCAGTCAACCTCGCTGATCTCAGCGGCGAGTATGCCACCTTCGACAACAAATACCTGCTCGGCGTTCGCAAGGTGGCCGGCTTCACCCCGCAGCACGGTTATGAACAGGTCTTTCAGGCTGTCGAGGATGACCCCCTCCAGCCCTTTTATGATCTGCTCGACCTTCCCAACAGCGCCAGCCTCGCTGACATCAAGAAAGCCTATCGCCGCAAAGCGCACCGCCTGCACCCCGACCGCGATCCTTCACCCGGCGCGACCGAACGGATGCAGGTCCTCAACGAAGCCTACGCCAAAATCCTGGAACGGTTTGAATAAGCGGGGATACTCTGCTGCGGTTCGTGAGCCGGAGGGTTTGGCGTCATTCACGAAAAACGCGGTTTGGACGGGCATCTGCGACCGAAGGGAGTCCCTAATGAATTTTGACGAGCCTGTTCGGTCATGCGTATCGTGGTTCGTAGGGGCGGACTAAGGGCGTCTTCGCCCGCATGTCCGCCCGCTCACCTGATCTTGCCTGTCAAACCTCATTAGGGTCACGTCCGCCATCCGCCTGATTCTATTGCATTGCCGTCAAATTCGATGCCAGCTTGAGTCGGGCCTTCGTCTTTGCCAGGGTCATCACCTGAGAAACCGCCAGGATTTTCTCCAACTCAAGGCGCTCTTCTGGTGTTAAGCCGCCGTCCGTGTTCTTCTCCAGCAGCGTGTCGATCTGCTGCTGAATACCGGACGACACCTTGTACGCCGCGATGTCTTCCAGTGTCGGTTGCGAAACCAGAAAATCGGCCAATTCGGTGAAGATGGATTGGTGCAGGTTGACGGCCATCGGCATTCCTCCCTTGCCCACATGGATCATATTGTAGCATCGCCGCGACCGCTGCGTCTTCAAACAAACAGCCGGATGCACCCGCATCCGGCTGTCGTCATTCACTGCCTGTCGAACTTCTCTCGCTTACTCGGCTTCTGAAACCACTTCCCGCAGCCTGACATAATTCAGCTTGGAAAGTTCCCGCACCTGCTGATCGGCGCGGTAGCTGCTGCGGACGAGCGGACCGCTCTCCACCCACTTGAAGCCCAGTTCCAACCCGATCCGCTGAAACTCGTCGAATTCCTCCGGCAGATAGAAGCGCTCGACCGCCAGATGCTGCTTGCTCGGCTGGAGATACTGCCCGATGGTCAGGATGTCCACGCCCAGCCCCGCCAGATCGCGCATCACCGCCACCACTTCATCGAACGTTTCGCCCAGCCCCACCATGATGCCGCTCTTGGTCAGCACCAGCGGATCCATCTTCTTGGCATTCCCCAGCGTCTTCATCGCCCATTCGTACTTGTCCTGGGGCTGCACTTTCTTGAACAGGCGCGGCACGGTTTCCACATTGTGGTTCAGGATTTCCGGCTGCGCGTCCATCACGATCTTGAGCGACGACTCGCTCCCCTTGAAATCCGGGATCAGCACTTCGATGCTGCATCCGGGCTGAAGCTGCCGAATCCGCTTGATGACCATCGCAAACAGCGGCGCGCCGCCGTCTGGACGCTCATCCCGGTTCACGCTGGTGATGACCACATGCTTCAATCCCAGCGCCCGCACCGACTCGGCCACGCGGTTCGGCTCCGCCCAATCGATAGGATTGGGACGCCCCGTCTTGATGTCGCAGAACCCGCACGACCGCGTGCAGGTATCGCCGCCCATCAGGAAGGTGGCCGTGCGCTTACCCCAGCATTCCGCGATGTTCGGGCACTGCGCTTCTTCGCATACCGTATGGAGCTTCTGGCCGCGCATCAGGCCGTAAACTTCTTTGTATTCGTCGCTCGTCGGCGCTTTGACTTTGATCCACGGCGGACGCCGGCGTGGGTGATTCGGATCAGGCGTCCACCCCTCGGACGAAGCCAGCGGGATGGCATTCGGGTCGATCAATGCATTCACGGTGAAGTCCTTCCACATTTGCTGCTGATTATAGTGGATTCGACCAGCAGAGTCACTCGCCGGACTCAGGCTGGACTGATGCCCAACTCCCGCTGAATCACCGACCACAACACCCGGATCATCGCCTCCCGAATGCTGAAGAATAGCGCCAGCCGCAGGATCGCCACCAGCACCGTGCTGACCCCTTCCCCCATCGGGAACCCCATCAGGATGGAAGGCAGCACCGTAAATCCCCCGATCACCGTGATGAGGTACGCCGTGACCTGGAGCAGCAGATAAACGAAGAAGGCTCCCCCGGCCGCATCCAGCCGCCGCCGAGCCACCGTCGGAATCCACATCCCCACCAGGATCGCCAGGATGACCGAGTGCCGGTGATCGACATAGGCCGCGGCCATCAGCGTCCCCAGATACAACAGGGCGATGAACGCGGGATAGGCCACCAGTTCCGAACTGCTCACCACCAGCGGGGACAGCGTTGCGAAGGAGAGCATCAGCACCAGCGCGAAAGACCCACGCAGAATCCATGCCCCGACCGATTGAATCTGCTGGAGCGATTCGTTCTGGTGCAGGCAGGCTCCCGTCACCGCGCGGGCTAACCCATACCCCCCGCCCGGCAGCAGCGCCAGCAGATCGTAGCGACCCGCTTCCCGTTCCGCCGCGATCCGCCCGGCGATCTGCACCGCCCAGCGCAGCCCATACGCCGCGCTCAGCAGGATGATGGCCGGCAGCAGCACCAGCGGCGCGATGAGGATGGTCAGGCAGGCCACCGCCCACGGCAGATTCACCGGCTCGCCCATGAGCATCCGCTGGTCGAGCGGAGATTTGCTCGGTCGAGCCGTCAGCGGACGCCAGAGCGCCCAGGTCAGCAGCAGGGGCTGGCGCATCATGCGGGGTGTTTTCACGTCGATTCAGCGGCCTGTTTCGCTTCCGGCGGCCGGAATGCCCGCTCTTGGCCTTGACGAGTATGCTCCCATACCTCAGGCAGATCCCTCGGCGCGGCGTTGAGCTGTCCGGCCAGCCGATTCCACAGTTTCCATAAGATATATTCACGCGACAGGCCGAAAATCATCACCGTCAGCGCCGGAACCAGCCAATCTCGATACGGCGCTGGGATGGTTTCCAGCAGACCCGACCCGCCCAGGATGACCGCGCCGGCCGCTGCCAATCCATAGGTGACGGCCTGGAAGCCCACGAACAGGCTGATCGCCCACAGTTGGCCGTCCATCCGGTTCGGAGCCAGATGCGGCCCCAACGCCCCGATCACCCCAGCCGTCGTGATCGCCTGGATGTGATCCAACACCAGGATCAGCAGCAGCGCCACTATCCACGGGATCGTCCAGCTATAGGCATCGTTGAAGAACCGCCGCACGAACAACTGCGCCGAGATGATGAATGGCATGTACAGCACCAGCCGCACCGCCCAGATTTCCCGCGCGTTGATCGACTGGAACGCCTCCCGGTCGTGCAGACACGCCATCCACACCGACCAGATCGTTCCCGCCGCTCCATTCGGACTGAGGCACAGCAGATCGTAGGTCGCGCTGCGCCGCTCCTGATCGACCTGGCTGCTCACCCGGCTGGCGAGACCGATGCCGTAGAGTGTCCCGCTGAAGATCATCAGCCCGGCCGCCCGTATATCGATCACGAACAGCAGCGACCACAGCCAGACCTGGTTCTGGGTCAGCAGCCGAAAAACGAACCACTCCCACGGCGAGTCCTCCGCCTCGGTCAGAATCCGCCTGAACAGCGGGCTGTGAACTGGCGGCTCTCCCATTGCCCGCCACAGCCGCAGTGTCATCATGGAGCCAGCCCCCACGCAATCGGATCCGCCCCCCCGAATGTCGGATAGATGCCCTCGCTCAGTTGCGTGAAGACTCCGCTCTCGATGTCCAGCGCCAGCAGCAGGTAGCCCTTATCGTCGCCGGGAATATTCCCGCCGAACGCGAGGTGCGTGCTGTCCGGCGACCAGATCAGCCGCGGTGGGTTAGGGGTGTGTTCCGTCGTGGCGAAGCCGCAGTACGACCGGGTCTCCCTGCTCTGGGTATCCAGGACATGGATGACCGCCGTGCCCGTATTGGCCGCCGGGTCTGGGCCGATCAGCGGGATGACCCAGAAGGCGATGTAGCGGTTGTCCGGCGACCAGCTTAACTCGGCGCTGGTTCGCCCATTGATGCGGACGCTCCCATATGCCCAGGCCAGCCGCGTCCATTGCACCGGGACGGCTTCCGTCCCCGGCTGGATGCCGAAGATTTCGCTGCCCGGCACGTTGACATCGGCCGTCGCAATCACCGGAGCGGCATAGGCCAGCCAGCGCCCATCCCGCGACCACGCCGCCGCATTGAAGTAAGGTCGGTCAACCCCCAGGTCGATGGTGGGGGCGGTGGGTTCCCCCAGGCCAGGCGTGAGATCGGTCAGAAAACGCTCGAAGGAGTCGTCGGCGGGTTCGACCCGCACGCCCCATCGTCCCCCCGGCTGCACCAGACTGACCCCTCGGACATTGAGATACTCCCGTTCCCCGCCGCCGACATTCTGAAGGTAAGCCTGTTTGGTCGGCGTCCACACCAGCAGTCGATCCTCCGACCACCACTCCACATCGGCAGCGTAATCGATCAGCGGCGTGCGCTCCGTCCCATCCAGCCGCATCCGCGCGTAGCTCTGTGTTTGCGAATCGACGTAAGTGATCCAGCGGGCATCCCGCGACAGGCGGCAGTTGGTTCCACACGGGTTGGTCTCCGGCAGGGGATAGCGCCGGTCGCTGTCGATGTTGTAGACCCACATGCTCCCCCGGTCGAACGCCGCCAGGATGATCCCGCCCGGCTTGAACCCCGGCTGGCGCATCTGGATGCCCACGCCTGGGCACACCGAACGCACCGCCTCGATCACCTGTGAGCGGCCGGGGACGACCGCCAGACTCAACACGCAGGCCAGCATGAGGCCGCTGATAGCCTGAACAAGGTGAAGCCTGCACTGCTTTCCCAGAAATCGCATCGTTGAGGCGCTGATTGTGATCGATGGCGACAGAATAGCACAAAAGCACTCTCGACGGCGACATTGCATTGTTGTTAGGATTTCTTGATACGCGCAGAACTTTAGTGAAAAGTTAACCAAATGTGGGTACACTTTCGCTTTGAAACTAAAGTTCGTCACGCAGTGCTTTTGAGTTGCTTGGGCCTGTGTGGAGGGTCTGCATGAAAAAAAGTCTTACCTCCACGTTTGACCGGGTGAGAGATGAGATTGCCGAGGGTGCGCCTTCATCGGGTGAAACCCGCGAACCGTCGTATCCGGCTGAGACGAGCAATATCCCTGTCGTGAAAACGGGATTCGGTATCCCTCCCGCCGCCGAGACGGGGTTGATTCCGGCTGTCGTGCTGCGGCCGCCAGAGGGAAAGGATGACGACGACGACCAGGATTCTTCGCGCACCACTGCCGAGATTGAGGCTGCCCCGTTCAGCCAGAAAGCGCCGCAAGCGATGAACGCTCAAGCCCGTTCCGTGCTGATCATCGAAGACACCACCGAGTTGGCCGAAGTCATTCAGGCCACGTTGGAGCGGATGAATCTTCGTGCGGCCTATGAAACCCACGGCGGCAAAGCCATGAACCGCTATGAAGAGCTTCACCCGGATGTCGTGCTGCTGGATATCGGCCTGCCCGATATGAGCGGCTGGAAATTCCTGGAAGCCCTCAAAGAGAAATACAAAGACCGGATGCCCATCGTCATCGTCATCACCGCCTACGGCGACCCGGCCAACCGTCTGGTGGGCAAGCTCCACGGTGTTTGGGATTATCTGATCAAGCCCTTCACCCCTGATGAAGTCGAGCGGATCGTCCAGACCGCGCTGGAAGGCCGCGCTGGATGAAGCTGCGGTTGCCGCGGCGTTTTG
>JAEUQZ010000860.1 GCA_016788965.1 Anaerolineae bacterium
TTCGCCCTGGAATGGGAGTTCGGCGGCAACATCCCCTACGCCCAGTTCATGCGCCTGGCGATCCTGCGGCTGTTCGTGCCCCAGATCGCGCTGTTGGGCGAGGATGTAACATTTCGCACGCCTTGATTGAATACTGTATAGAGCGTGGCGTTGTGCACCCCGCTGTGAGATAGGTTGGGCTGGCGCAGTAGGAAGCAGGATGAGCCAGAATCCCAGTTTGCGACAGTTCATCGCGCAGGAGGCGGAGGCGCTCCAGACCACGCTGCGCTGGTATCTGCGGCGTGCTGGGCTGGATGACGCGGCGGAGGACCTGCTGCACGATGTGGTCGTCGAAGCGCTGCGCCACGAGGGACGCTTTCGGGAACACCGCGCTCCACGCGCCTGGCTGCTGGGAATCGCCGCCAACCTGATCCGCCGGCGGCGCGCCGAGCGGGCGAAGCGCGAGCGGCGTGAACCGCTGCTGCGCGATCTCTACCCGAATGACCCGGCGGACGACGACGCGCTTTTCGACCGGGTGGCGGCGCTGGCGCAGGCTTATGGCGACACGCCCGACGCCCAGCTGGAAGTGGATGCCCTGCTCAGCCGCGTTTCTCCGGAAGACGCCGAAGTCCTCGGCTGGCGATCCTCCTCGAGATGGACGGCGCGGCAGTCGCCAGG
>JAEUQZ010000861.1 GCA_016788965.1 Anaerolineae bacterium
GGCCGTGGCCTTTGCCGGCCTGGAGAAACTATTGCGGGCCGGCACCATCGGCGCGGATGAGCTGGTGGTGGTAAACTGCAGCGGGCACACCTTCCCGGTGGAGAAGCACGTCCTGGGCGAGCAGTGGCACGTGGATGTGCACCTGAGCGACGACATGCAGCCGGCGCCGCGCGATGGGCTGGTCTCGGCCCTGAACGCGCTCGACGAGCAGGTGACGACCGTTTTGATCGTCGACGACAATTCGGATGACGCGCTGCTGGTGCGCCGGCTGCTGGAGGCCCGCAAGTCCTACCGCGTCTTCCATGCCGCCAATGCCGCCGACGGCCTGGCGCAGGCCCAGGCCCGCCGGCCGGATTTGATCATCAGCGACCTGACCATGCCGGAGATGGACGGCTTCAGCCTGATTGAAGCCCTGCGCCGGGACCCCCTGACGCACGCCATCCCCATCATCGTGGTCAGCGCCAAGGACATTACGCCCGAGGAGCGGGGGCGCCTGACCGGCGCGATCGAGGCTTTGTATCAGAAAGGTTCACTCTCGCCGCGGGCCTTTGTGGACCAGGTGGTGCAGGTGTTGGAAGAGAAAGCGACGCGGAACGGAGCGGATTGAGATGTCTTATACGATCCTCTACATCGAAGACAACCCGGACAATATGCTGC
>JAEUQZ010000862.1 GCA_016788965.1 Anaerolineae bacterium
TAGCGAACGGTTGGCTCACCCCATGAAAACTCTTGGTCGCCTGTAGCAGCACATACCCGTGCAGCAGATCCAGCGCGTCATAGTTATCGTATGGGCTGCTCACGCTGATGCGCGCCTTCATCGCGTCCTCACGGCTCGCCGTCGGCAGTCGCTTGCGTGCCGGTGCGTCCATCTCGTTGCTATCAGGGGTTACGTTGATGTCAGTCATATCAGATTCTCCTATCGCATATTCGTTAACCGTCCGTGTCGCCACGGACGAATCAGATTCAAGTTGCAGCCGTTCGGTGTCCAACCCCAGCGCGGCATACGCGCTCTTGATGGTGTGTACATCCGTCCGGCGGGGTTCGGCGGGCGTCGGTGTCAGGCTGCCTTCCACAATCGGCCAGCGGAGGATGTGCCCGTCGTCGGCCACCTCCACCAGATGCGGCAAACTGCCGGATGACCAGCCGAGGCTGCCTTTCTCCACCAACCGCAGCACCGCCCGCACATAGCGCTGGCGCACATCCAACTGCGCCTCCGCCCAGATGCCGGTGCTGTCGGCCTTCAAGTGGTCGATCACGCCCATCACAGCCGCTTTCACGCTGCCGTCCAAACCATGGTGATACAGCACCGGGCGCTGGTCATACCAATCCAGTCCCAGTTCCGTTTGGGGTGAA
>JAEUQZ010000863.1 GCA_016788965.1 Anaerolineae bacterium
TTCAGCGTCTTTGAGTGCCTCACTAATCATCGGAGTCAGGCTGCCGATATTCTGTTCATAAAAGGTGAATATCGTTGGCCTCTCAGGTAATATTTCGATAGGCATACCATTGTTGCTTGGCTTCCAAGCACCGGATTGTACTTGTTGAACACCTATACGACCCTTAGCTGTGTTAACAAAGAATAGCTCTAACTCTTTGTTCCTCAGTGTCACAGTTGTACAAAGCAGAGTCCCTCTGCTTACTGCTTTGGCAAGTGCATGCTCTAATGTAACCAGCGGTTCAGCCTTGGGCTTAGCCGCCTTCATTCCATCTAGCAAAATTTTATTGTCATATTCTTCTCTTTGCAGGTAGCGATAATCACCTTCTTTTTGATTAAGCGCCCAAAATGAGAATAACGTTACCTTCAACTCGGCCAGATCATCAATCATTGGCACAAGTTCAGAGAAGAATATCGCTGGAAATGCAGTCGGGCTGAGTTTGCTGCCCTCTGGAAACCCGGAAAACTTTTTCATCAGATATGGCTCAAATCCACGCTGCGTTCAGCAGCATTCATGAATTTTGTCAATGTTTTTTCGAAGTAAAGTGATATGGTGCCGGTTGGGCCGTTTCGATGTTTTGCGACAATGATATCTGCTTGGTTTGGGAACTCAGTAGC
>JAEUQZ010000864.1 GCA_016788965.1 Anaerolineae bacterium
TCCGCGAACCGCTGCCTGCAGCACCGCCGCCGGTTCAAGTTTTGCCTGCTGAAGGGCGCGCGCGAGGTGGTAGAGGTGATCGACCGACATGCAAAATCCTTCGTCATCCGAGTCCATGTGCGGCGTAAGGTGACGACGCTTCGCCTCAGTATCGCGTCAATTCTGAAAATTGTAAAGTTCGGATCAGTGTCTCAGAATCCAAACACGCCGGACATCGACAAGACAATCCCAGCGAATCACGGTTTTCAGTATCCTCACCCCCCCAACCCCCTCTCCACTACGTGGAGAGGGGGACCACAACGGGTCAGGAAAGACCCATCTCCATGCAATGGGGAGGGGATTTAGGGGTGGGGACACACTTTCGTGATTCACTGAATCCGGATTATACCGAGCCGGGACTGTGAATTGTGTGAGAATCGAGCCGGTCTCAGCCGGTGGTCTCGCGGGGGCGCTGGCGGCGGAATTGCATGATCTCGAAGATCAGCTTGTGATAGCTGCGTCGGGCGTTGATCGGCTCGTAGGCGATCCGCCGCATGCGGCTGAGTTCCGCCGGCAGGATGCTGGTTGGATCGACCACGAAGGGGATGAGCGGCTTGCGTTCGCGCATGAACTGGCGATACATCGAACGCACCGACCGCGATGCCAGCGAGCGGTTG
>JAEUQZ010000865.1:0-240 GCA_016788965.1 Anaerolineae bacterium
GAAGTCGAAGAAGACGTGCTGTCTATCCGTATGCTGGAAGATGTCGAGCTGATCGACTTCAACGGCAACGGCGACGCCGAAGAACCGATCCGCGACGAAATCATGGCGCTGGAAGACGCGCTGTTCGCGGCGATCCAGGCGTATGCGACGGAGACGGCGGGCACGGCGATTGCCTACAACTCGCACTCACACCCGTACTTCTTCATCGACACCAACGGCAACGGCGAGGCGGACGCTGAG
>JAEUQZ010000865.1:250-656 GCA_016788965.1 Anaerolineae bacterium
AGTTCGCCGTCTTCCAGGAACGCCTGTACGCGGCCATCCAGGCTAAGGCCACGGCCAACGGCGCCGGCCTCGTCTACAACCCGGCCGCCTACCCGTACTTCTTCCTGGATAAGGACGCCGACGGCCAGCCCGACAAGAACGACCAGGGCGCTAACGTCAACTACAACGGCAACTGGTCGCCGGAGCTCCTCAAGGCCGCCTACAACTACCAGTACTCCCAGAAGGACCCCGGCGCTTTCGCCCACAACGCCAAGTACGTCATGCAGGCCCTCTACGACAGCATCGAAGCCGTCGGCGGTGACGTGTCCGCGTACACCCGCCCGCCGGTCGAAGCAGGAGAATAGTTCAGCATCACAGAATCAACCGGTCTCCTGCCCTGTGCGGGGGACCGGCGCACAGCCAAACA
>JAEUQZ010000866.1 GCA_016788965.1 Anaerolineae bacterium
TCCGAGGCTGACTTTACCGGGGCGGGGCATGGGTGGGTCCGAAAAAATCGGGTCGGGCGGGGGCGGTCCGGCTTCCCCTTTGCGCAGCAATCCGCCGGAGAGTATCGTACATGCACCGGGGGCTACAACCCCGACCCGCTCGCCGGTGGTGTATGCGCGTCCAGATCCTCCCCTGCTCCCCCGCCGGCACCCCCGGCCACCCGCTCACCGGGTTCGTCATCGACGGCCGGCTGGCGGTGGACGCCGGGCCGCTCGGCAGCGTCGGCACGGTGGACGAGCAGGGGGCGATCCGGGACGTGCTGCTCACCCACGCCCACATCGATCACGTCGCCGGCCTGCCGGTGTTCCTGGACAACGTCTACCGCCTCGACGACCGCTGCCCGGTGGTGTACGGCCTGCCCGACACCCTCGCCGCCGTGCAGTCCGACATCTTCAACGACCGGCTGATGCCCGACTTCGTCGGCATGTCCAGGCGGATGGAGCCGTTCCTGACGCTGTACACCGTCACCCCGGACCGCCCGTTCGCCGTCGGCCCGTACACCGTCACGCCGATCCCGCTCAAGCACACCATCCCGACGGTGGGGTATCTGATCGACGACAAGACTTCGGCGGTGGCGATCCTGACCGACACCGGCCCGGTGCCGGAGGTGGTGGC
>JAEUQZ010000867.1:0-406 GCA_016788965.1 Anaerolineae bacterium
TCCGGGGCATCCGCGACAGCGAGCACGTCGGCATCGCCATCATCTATCAAGAATTGGCCCTGATCCCGGAGATGACGGTCTACGAGAACATCTTCCTGGGCAATGAGATCCGGCGCGGCTTCACCATCGACTGGAATGAGACCATCAAGCGCGCCGTCGAAGCCCTGCGCAAGGTCCGGCTGGACGTCAACCCGGCCACCAAGGTGAAGGACCTGGGCGTCGGCAAACAGCAGCTGATTGAAATCGCCAAAGCGCTCAGCCGGGAGGTCAAGCTGCTGATCCTGGACGAGCCGACTTCGGCCCTAAACGAGGACGACAGCGACAACCTGCTGGACCTGCTGCGCGAGCTCAAGCACCACGGCGTGACGTCCATCATGATCTCGCACAAGCTCAAGGAGGTGCTGGG
>JAEUQZ010000867.1:416-652 GCA_016788965.1 Anaerolineae bacterium
TCGCGGACTCGGTGACCGTCCTGCGCGACGGCCGCACCATCTGCACCCTGGACGCCAAGAAGGGCGAGGTGACGGAGCACGTGCTCATCCGGCACATGGTGGGGCGCGAGATCGACAACATCTACCCGCGCCGCGAGCACAAGCAGCCCGGCGCCGTGGCGCTGGAAGTCAAGCACTGGAACGCCTATGCGCCGGCGCTGGGCCGGACCATCTTGAAAGACATCAACTTCCAGGTC
>JAEUQZ010000868.1 GCA_016788965.1 Anaerolineae bacterium
GCCGGACGTTGCCCTCGTGCGTCTGCCCTTGCCGCGCCGCCTCGTCCAGCATCTCGTAATATCGCTTCAGTGCCGCTGAATTCGCTTGAATTGCCATACGCTTCGCTGCCTATTCCTTCACCAACTAATCCGCCGTCTCGTTTCCCGCGTCCCAATCCCCACCATCATACGCCAGCCCACCCCCCGCCCCCAAATCCCCCTTACCCCCCGCCTTCATTCCCCTCGCCCTGAGGGAGAGGGGCTAGGGGTGAGGGTATCTCGCCCTGAGGGAGAGGCTGCGAGCGACCAAGCGAGCGTAGGGGTGAGGGCATCAGCGACCGCGTCTTCCGCACCGCCACCGTCACCCCCACCCCCACCTGAATCCCGAACACATTGTGCGTCGTCCCGCTCAACTTCGGGTTCTGCCGCACATTCCCGTCTAAATCGAGGTGGTAAATCTCTGTGAAATCCTCCAGCAAATGCTTTCGCATCCCATCAAACGCGATGTTGTCGACGAAGCTGTTGTTGCTCACGTAGCACACGATCCCGTCCCGCCCCTGCAACCGGTCTGCCGCCCACCGGAAGAACTTCACGTAAGGATCGTAAAGCTGCATCTTCAGCGTCGCCTTGGAATCCTTCGCATAAGTGGCTGTCACCCGCTCATCCAGCACC
>JAEUQZ010000869.1 GCA_016788965.1 Anaerolineae bacterium
CGGCTACGTGGTGTTCGGGCTGCCCTTGCAGCGGCTGCACGCGGCGCAACAGCAGATGCTGTGGCAGAGCGTCGCCATCGGTTTGATCGCGATCGGCGTGGCGGCGCTGGCGACATGGCTCGTCAGCAACTTGGTGACGCGCGAGTTGCGCGCGCTGCATCAGGCGGCGACTGCGGTCGGCGAGGGTGATATCGGCACCCGGCTGGCGGTTCGCCGACTTGACGAAATCGGCGATCTGACGCTGGCCTTCAATCGCATGACCCAGGCTCTGGGCGATCGCATGCAGGCGCTGACGAAAAGCGAGGCGCGGTTTCATGCGATTGCCGACTACACCTACGGCGTCGAAGCGTGGTTCAGCCCGGGCGGGCGGCTGATCTGGATCAACCGCTCGGTCGAACGGGTGACCGGCTACACTGCGGTCGAGTGCGTGCTTGCCGCCGATCTTGTGGAACTGCTGGTTCATCCGCAGGATCGCCGGGCGGCGCAGGAAGCCATCTACAACGCCGAACACCACGCACAGGCGCGCCAGATCAACGCCCGGCTGATCTATGCCGGCTCGGCGGTCAGCCTGGAGGTGTGCGACGACGGGATCGGCTTTGCGATCCCCCACCATTTGCAGGAGTTCGCGGTGCGCGGGCATTACGGGCTGC
>JAEUQZ010000086.1:0-350 GCA_016788965.1 Anaerolineae bacterium
CGACAGCATGTCCCCATTTTATCTGCCTTGCCCTAAAGGAATCCTTAAGGTTTCGTAACCTGGCCTATTCCCCGGCTTCCTGGGTGGTGGTATCGATGCCAGGGCGGAGTTCTTTTTCATAGAGGTCGAAGCGCATCTGGACGCGCATTCCGGCCTGTTCGTAAAGACGGGTGGCTCCGGTCAGGCTGCCCGCATCGACACCCAGGCCGGCTTTGGTGCGCCCCATCTGATGCAGGACGTGGAAGCTCTGCTGGAGCAGCGCCCTGGCGACTCCCCGGCGGCGGTAGGCGCGGGGGACGGCCAGCGTCGAAATCCAGCCGTAGGTTTGGTCATCGTGGTGATCCGGCTTG
>JAEUQZ010000086.1:360-14043 GCA_016788965.1 Anaerolineae bacterium
GGCACACCCCGGCGATGGCCTCACCATCTACGGCCAACAGCCACAGGCCGGGCGTGAACTGTTCCTGCCAGCGGCTCAGCCAGGGGGCGTAATGCGTCTCGAAGGGCTGCTCGACATAACCCCAGTGGTCGCGCCAGGCGTCGCGGATGGCGGCCAGGATCGGACGCCAGTCTTCATCAGCGGTGGCGACGCGGAGGCGGATGCTCTCCGGGAAAGCGGCCGGCGGCGGATCGTCCAGGTCGATCTCCATGCGGAAGGCGTGGCGGATGGGGCGCAGCCCGGCGGCCGAGAGTCGCGCCTGATACCAGGTGTCGGTCGAGTAGGTGTAGGCGCGGATGGCGACGCGCACTTCTGGCGGGAGGACGGCCAGATTCTCGCGCGTCCGCGTTTCAGCCCAGTCAAGCAGCACGGCCTCCAGCGGCTGGGCTTCGTCCCAATGATCCGGGTGAGCATAGACATCGATGTTCTGCACCTCGGCGGTTCCATCGAAGATGATGCCGTAGCCGGCGATGCGGCCGCTGGCATCCACGATGACGCGGGTATCCCGGTTCAGTTCGACGGTGGGGGACGACCAATCCGCCAGTAGATCATCCAGGGTGTCATCCAGGCTGCCGATGACTGCCAGCGAGACGGCGTTCAGCACGTCTATGACGGCGGGGGCATCGTCACGCTGAGCGGGGCGCAGCGTCCAGCCGGGTTTGAGCGCGAGGTTGGGCATGGGGTTCCTCCGGGATCGATCACGAGCGGCGTCATTCTATCCGGGAGGAGCGGTACAATCAATGGCCTGTTGTGACCCCTTGTGAGCAGATGGGGGTGTTACGGCTTCTTCCTGACGACGGCGATGGCGCGGGCGCGGTTGGGTTCGCGCACGATCAGGCCATCCACCTCCAGGCGGTCGAGGTAGCGGTAAATATTGGGGCGCGACATATAGCAGGCTTCAGCAATTTCCCGCAGCGACGGCCCGTAGCCGTATTGGGCGCTGTAGCTGCCGATGAAGCGGTAGATCGCCTCCAATGTTTCAGGGCTGAGGTTCATGCTGGGAGTTCGTTTGGTCATTCGCGCGCTGTCCTGGTCGGCTCCTGAGTGTACGGTGCGAGAGACAAGAAAAGCGCAGTTGACTGCGCCGCAGAGATCATCGTCGCCCGCGCCATGAGCGCAGGTGGATGTAACAGCTTTCAAACCCTCACATTTTCCATCCTAATATAGAACTAAAATTCTATCTAGTGGTGAATGGTTAGAGTTCTGGTAGAGTCTGGTTTCGGATAGCTTTCAGGAGGTCTCGATGACCGAGGAACAGGCCAAACCGAACCTCGATCTGATCCAGATGGTGCAGCGGGCGCGGATGCAGCATGACCGCGAGGCGCAGCCCTCCGAGGTCAGCGGAGTCTACTGGATCGAATCCAAGCCGCTCGCCGATACCCCTCCGCCGACCGCCCAGGCCGGAGAATGGCTGATCGAGACGACCGTCAGCGCGGTGGATGCGCTCTGGGGGCGGGTCAAAGCCGCGACCGAGGCGGGTGAACTCGGTTATAAGAGCAAAGTCTCGACCGCCCCGGCCAAATATCAGACCGAGCCGGACGCCCGCGTGATCGTCGCGCGGACGCGGGACGCCGATGATGCCGCCGATGTCGCCCGCGTCGAGGCGCGGCTGCGGGCATTGGGAATCGTTCCGACGCGCTACGAGCGCATCTGAAAAGCCATACCCAATTTCACGGGTAGGTTTTTCATGATCCTCACCCCCAACCCCCTCTCCACTTCGTAGAGAGGGGGCTTCCGAGCCACCTTCGTCGCCGCTCGAACCATCGAGGATTTGATCTTTTCAAATGCCTCAACCGCAGGAGGAATGCTATGGACGAACGCAGCCGGATGCTGAACGAAGAAGGCCGCAGCCTTTGGGATCAGAAGGCGGAGTTCTGGGACGGGCTGCAAGGCGAGCAGGGCAACCGCTTCCACCGCGAACTCATCGGCCCGGCCGTCGAGCGGCTGCTGGCGCTCCAGCCCGGCGAGCGCGTGCTGGACATCGCCTGTGGGAGCGGGGTGCTGGCGCGGCGGCTGGCCGAGTTGGGCGGCATGGTCACGGCGGTGGATTTCAGCGCCGGACTGATCGAGCGGGCGCGGCAGCGTGGGCAGCCGAGCGGTTCGCCGATCCAGTACGCGGTCGTCGATGCCACCGATGAAGCCGCGCTGGTCGCGCTGGGCGCAGGGCAGTTCCCGGCGGTGGTCTGCTCCATGGCGCTGATGGACATGCCCGTGATCGCCCCGCTCTACCGGGCGGTTCGGCGGCTGCTGAGTCCCGGCGGTCGCTTCGTCTTCGCCACGTCGCATCCGGCCTTCAATTCCAACAACCCCATGTTCCTCTCGGAGATGGAAGACCACGACGGAGTGCTGACCGTCCGGCACAGCCTGAAGATCAGCGCCTACCGCGATCTGCCGCCGCATCGTGGGGCAGGGGCGGTAGGGGAACCCGCGCCGCACTACTACTACCACCGGCCGCTGAGCCAGCTCCTCGGCGAGGCGTTCGCGGCGGGGTTGGTTCTGGATGCGCTGGAAGAACCCGGTTTCCCGCCGGAAGCCGAACCGCGCCCGCTGACTTGGGCGAGCGTCTGGCAGATGCCGCCGGTGCTGGCCGGGCGGCTGCGGGTAGTTCGTAGTTGATAGTTTATAGTTGATAGAAGAATACAAGTCGATGAGAGAAGTGATAAGAATGATAAGAATGAGAATATGAGAATCTTGAGAATAGCTGATAGCCTTTAGCTTTTAGCTGATAGCCAGAGAAGACGAATTGTCCGAAATGTCGTCCAAGTCGTCCATGCCGGACGGACAAATTGGCACAAATGGCATAAATGGCGGCAGCGGCAGAACGGCAATTTTGTGCCAAATGGCTTGCATGTAAGCAGCGTTTTGCCAGAAGTGCTGCAAAAGCGCCGCCAGACACTAAAGGATACTGTTGGCGAATTAAACTGGCGTTCGCTTCGTCGAACAGAGCATTGACTTTTCATTGTTTGAATTGACGAATTCTGTTGCATCTTTGCAATTTCGTTAACACAAAACACACCGCGCAGGATGTCAAGGAGCGCCAAGTTATTATTGCCAACGCAGGTGCTATGGCATGGTACATAGCTTTCTGTTCTATATTTAGAACAAAACATGAGTTCGCCAACAGTATCCTTTAGTGTCTGGCGTCGAACCGCACCTTCACAACCTATGAAACGCGAATTTCGCAACCCATTGTTGTTGCAAGAATCGCGGAGTTGCAACTGCAACAACTGCAACATTTGCAGCATTTGCGGCAATCGCTGCCTTGCATGTAAGGCACTTGGCACAGAATTGCCATTTTGCAACTGCCGCCATTTGTGCCTATTTGTCCGTCCGGCATGGATGACTTGGACGACATTTCAGACGATTCGCAAAATTCTCACGTTCTCATTCTTATCATTTATCACCTATCACTGCATTTTTCAATCAAAA
Source organism: Anaerolineae bacterium (assembly GCA_016788965.1). Classification (GTDB taxonomy): domain Bacteria; phylum Chloroflexota; class Anaerolineae; order Aggregatilineales; family Phototrophicaceae; genus CFX2. The sequence goes on from JAEUQZ010000086.1 coordinate 3,829, forward strand.
GTAAACTATCAACTGCTAACTACTGCCATATCCAACCCTGACGGCACTGCCGCCATTGCCGCCATTTCTGCCAAAGAAAGTCATTAACTAATAACGCAATGCGCTTCGGAACGAACCCATGAGAACACTGATTGTGGTGAGTGGGGGTGATGCGCCCGGCATCAACACCCTGATCGGCCACTATGTCCAGATCGCGTCAGGTCGCGGAGATCAGGTCTTCGGTGCGCGGGGTGGATTTCCCGGCCTCCTGTCCGGGCATATTGTTCCCGTCCCGCTCACCGATGTTCTGCCCTGGATGGGGCGGGCAGGTTCAATTCTCCCTACCAGCCGTGACCCCGTGCTGAGCCAGTCCGGGGCAGGGGAGCGTATTCAGGAGCAGCTTCGCGCCCACCAGATCGATCACATCCTCCTCTTCGGCGGTAATGGAACCCTCCGCCACATTCCCCCGCTGCTCCGTACCTGGGGTATTCCCTGCATTGGCATCCCCACCACCATCGACAACGATGTCCCCGGCACGGAAATCTCCCTCGGCTTCGACTCGGCCTGCAACGCGGCCTACCACGCCATCGATGGAGTCCTTGCGACCGGCCACGCCCTCAATGGCCGCATGTTCATGGTCGAAACCCTCGGTGGAACCTGTGGCCGCCTCGCCCTGGCCGTGGCCCACGGAGCCGGGGCGCACGCCGTCCTCGTTCCTGAATTCGACTACGACGAAGCCTGGCTCGCGGATCGCCTCACGGCTGCGCTATCAAAGGTCGGTTTTGCGCTTTTGGTGCTGTGTGAGGGCGCGAAGGGCGCTCGCACCCTCGCCGATACCTTGCCCCAGCGCACCGCTGTGCGGATGCGCGATGTGCGCCTCGGCCATGCTCAGCGCGGCGCGACTCCGTCGCATCGGGATCGCGTGCTGGCCGCCCAGATGGCCCAGCTTGCAACCGCTGGCTTTGCTGGAGGGGTTGCCAACGGCATCATCCTCGTCCGCGAAGGCGTCCCGGTTCTGCACCAGGGCGGCCTTCCCGAAGGAGATACCAGCCCGGCCCGGGCGCTTTATGACCGGATCAATGGACTGAGTGACTGAAGCAAGGAGAGGTTAGTGAGAGGTGGCTCCTCCCCAAAGGAGAGGAGCCTTGCTGCTGGAAGTTCTGGCCTAACGATGATGGTACGTCGGCCAGCCCAGATACCGGTTGAAGGCCTCATCGATGGCGCTGGCAACCCGCGCCTGATTGATCGACACGTGATGCTCGTAGCCCTTTTCGCAGATGTAGGCCAGGAGCTGCTGGAAGCGTGGAACCTTGACCACGCCGTACCCGCCGAAAGTGTTGATCGGGTCGTCCGTGAACTCGCCTTCACCCGTGTAAGCGATGATCTTCCCGGCGAAGTCATCCGTGGATATCCGTAGATAAGTGAACGGATTTCGCTTGACCCGCCCGTAGATCGTCCCGAAAGTCGAGTCCTTCCCGACCGTCCCGGAGAGGATTTCCTGGTAGCTCATCACCGGAATCTCGTCCACGAACACGTCTTTCGGCAGGTTCGAGCAGTGGAACACCACGCCCTTATCGGGTTCATCGCCGTCTTTGTTGTTCCAATCGACCAGCGCCGAGGGTTTCCCGGAGGCCAACTGCATCGCCAACATCGCCAGCGCCCCCACAATGTCCGTTTCGCAAGCCGACGGGTTCAGGTTGTTGCTGCTCATGCTCATCAGCGTGCAAGGGACGACGCCAAAGTATTCCTCTATCGAAGTCCAGCACTGGATCGCGGTCGCGTCCAGCGCGTTGTCCGCCATCCACCCATCCAGCACCACCCCGAATTTCGCCATCCGGGTCAGCGATTCTGCTGGAACATCGTGAGTCTGAGCGTACTTCTGGATCGACTTCAGCTTGTCCTGAACCCCGGCCTCGCCATCATTCAGCTTGCCGATCCGTCCTAAGACCTCGGAAAGGTCGAGCGTCTCCACGCTGATGCCCGATTGGTCGAGCAGCTTCTCGCTGAACCGAACCGTCTTGAAAGCCTCTGGCCGTGCGCCCATCATGCCCAGGCGAGCCGTCCGCATCCCGCGCACCACCCGGCAGACCGCCGCGAAACGCTGAAGATCGGCCATGAACTCTGGCGACCGCGGATCCATCGTATGGTTGGTGGTCAGCGTGTATTTGATCCCGTACTGGTGCAGGTTGTTGCACGCGCTCATCTTCCCACAGAAGCTGTCCCGACGATGTTTCAGATCCATCTTGGTCGCATCGTCTGGGAAGGCATGGATCAGCACCGGGACATTCAGATCGGCGAACCGAAGCGTATTGGCGATAGCCCGCTCATCGCCGAAGTTCGGCAGAGTCACCAGAATACCATCGATCTCATCGCGGTGTGCCCGGAAGACCTCGGCGCAGTGCCGTGCTTCCTTGAGCGACTCGATGGAACCAACATTGGTATCTTCCGCGGCCGTAATGATGACATTGATGCCCGCTTGCTTCAGGACATCCAGGATCGTCTCACGTCCTTCACCAGCGAGCCATGCGGGGAAAAAACCTCGGTTCCCGACGATCACGCCCAGTGTAACCGGGCGCTGGTTCAAACGTGACGCAGGGACAGTCTTGGGGTCTGCAAGTACCATTTCATGCACTCCTAATCACTTTTCTTCAAACGACCTGCTCAAAGTAGGTCGCAGGCTGTTATTGCCCATAGATGTGGGTATATCGGTAGTGGAGCTTGTCGATGTCCTCCTGTGAAATCGGAATCGGTGTGCCGATCTGCATCGCTAACCAGACGATAGCGGCATTGTCTTCGGTCATCACGGCTGCTTTGACCGCTGACTCGGCATCTTGACCTATCGCGAACACGCCGTGATTACGCAAGATACAGGCCGGACTGTGCGAATCCTTCAGTGCTTCGACCACCAGCGCGCCGATTTCCTCGCCGCCGATCAAAGCAAACCCGCCGCAGGGAATAGGCCCGCCGAATTCATCGCCCATCGCCGTAGTTACGCATGGGATTTCCTTGCCGACCACCGCGAACGCGGTCGCATACCGGGAGTGGGTGTGAACCACGCCCCCTGTGCCCGGACGATTTCGGTAGATGTAGCAGTGAGATGCCGTGTCCGATGAGGGCTTGAAATTGCCCTCCACGACCTTGCCCGACTCATCCACAATCACCATGTTTTCGGGTCGTAGGTCGGGGAATTTGATCCCGCTCGGTTTGATGACGATCAGTCCAGTTTCGGAATCTCGTGCGCTGAGGTTCCCGCTTGTCCAGGCCACGAGGTTATTTCTGGGCAGTTCGGCATGAAGTGCACAAACTTCTTCGCGGAGTGCCTGGAGTATCATGATGGCAAGAGGAGTCCATTGGTGAATCGGATTGTGTGATCGTTCACGATTTAGGGTATCTTATTTCAAGTAGACCGTCAAGCAGACTGGCTGCGGCCCAATTCATACAAGGAATTTCCGCTATGACTCCGGGAAAGTACCGTCACCTGATGCAGTGCAGCACGCCCAATGGACACTTCAGCATTGTTGCCATCGACCACCGTGCTAATCTGCAATCTGCCCTGAACAAACATGCCGCTCATCCCGTCACGGATGACGAATTCAAAGGTTTCAAGCGTCAGGTGATTCGTGCCCTGGCTCCCGGAGCTTCTGCCATCCTCAGTGATCCCATCTACGGACTGGACGGCTGCTTTGAGCCACCCTATAGAGGTCTGCTCGTTCCACTCGAACTTACCAACTATGATGTCCATCCGAGTCGCCGCGATACGGCTTTCATCCCGGATTGGACAGTAGCGAAGGCCAAACGCCTTGGCGCCAGCGGAATTAAGCTGCTGCTCTATTTCCACCCTGACGATGCCACTGCGGAGGAAAAGAAGCGCGTGGTAGCTGAGATCGTTGATGAATGCAGCCGAGTAGACATACCTTTTTTTCTTGAACCCATCGCTTACTCCCCCGATCCTCAGCGCAGCCTGACCAATCCAGAACTTCTGCAGGTCGTGGTCGAAAGCGCCCGGCTCTTCAGCAGCATGGGTGTAGATGTTCTCAAGCTCGAATTCCCGGTGAATGTATCAGATGAACCCGACGAACGCGCCTGGCTGACTGCGGCTCAGGAGGTTAATCGAGCATGTAGCGTACCTTGGGCATTGCTCAGTGCTGGAGTTCCTTATGAGGTGTTCCGCAAACAGGCAGAAATTGCCTGTAGGGCAGGGGCCAGCGGAATCATTGCTGGCCGCGCGGTTTGGGGGGAAGCCGTCGAACTGCAAGGTGTGGATCGTCAGCATTTCCTGGAAACTACCGCTCGGCAGCGAGTGGAAGAACTCGGCCAGATATGCGCGACCTATGCACGTAGCTGGACGGACTCAGTGGTTCGCCCTGATTTCTCTCCCCACTGGTACAGTCGGTATGCAGAGATCGAATGATGCGGGCAGCGCAGTTGAGCAAGCAGGGCAGGGACAATCTGTGAACCAGATCGGTTTTGGTACGCTCGATGATAACTTGCACGGGAAAGTTGCCCTCGTCACCGGAGGATCGCGCGGGATCGGGGAAGCAGCTTGCCGCGCCCTGGCTGCCAAAGGGGCGGCGGTTGCCGTTCACTATCGCACCAACCAGGACTTAGCGGAGCAAGCTGTTGAACGAATCCGCCAGGCGGGAGGCGCGGCACATGCTTTCAACGCAGACTTATCCGATCCTGATGCTGCCGGACGCCTCGTAGCCGATGTAGTAACTCATTGGGGCAGACTCGACATCCTCGTCAACAACGCTGCTGAAATGCACACCGCGCGAGTTGTCAATCTCTCCGATGCCGATTGGGATCGTATCCTCTCTGTCAACCTCTCAGCCGTCTTCCGTTGTGCCCGCGCCGCCCTGCCCGGTATGCTCGAACGCGGTTGGGGACGAATCATCAGTGTGACGTCCCAGGCGGCCTACAACGGCTCAGTCAGTCATGCTCACTATGCCACGGCGAAAGCGGGCCTGGCCGGGTTCACCTATTCTTTGGCGAAGGAAGTCGCTGCGGCGGGGATTACTGTGAACATGGTCGCGCCAGGACGCATCTTGACCGATATGATCGCTGAAGAAGCATCCCGGCGCGAAGCCGAATGGTTAGCCCAGATTCCCATGGGCCGCTATGGACAACCGGAAGAAGTCGCCAGCGCGATCGCATTTCTGTCCTCGGAAGCCGCCCGGTACATCACTGGCGCGACCATTCATGTGAACGGCGGGCAATTGATGAGCTGACTCAAGCAGGATTGGACTGGATGATCTGCTGAATCCGGTGTTCCATTGCCTTCGTTTGCTCAGCCGTCAGCATTCCGATGGTATAGTCACAGGCCCACGTTGCTCCGCCCTCGACAATCTTGAGATTGCCTTTGGCCCTTTCCGCCGTGTAACCTTCCGGTTCTGCGGTCGCGGGCAGAATAATGCCTAAGCAGTCCTGATCCGGTGTGCGTGAAATCCACCGAACTCCGTGATCGAGCTGTTCCGGTCGGTGACTGATAATGTCCGAACTCCCATCGGGATGAATCTGGAGGCTGTGTGCCCACCCTGACTCATCGGCGAGGTACTCGATGAAGAAGACCACTTCGGGGTCGAAGGCCATACCCGGTTTGAGGATGTGGTGGCGCTCTGGATGCTGTGCCAGCTCATCCAGAAATTCCCGATAACCCGGCGCTGGGCGAATGTGGGACGGAATCGTCTGCCGCACACGGACGTGCTGTGGGTCGCTGTGTGCCGAATACACCAACCGGCCATTGTCCACGGGGCGGAAGTTTGCATGGGACAAGTACATCAATTCCATCGCTGTCCGCTTCAGATTCTCGACGGTGAGATGGACTTCGATCAGCGTGCTGTCGGTATACAGTTTGGCGACCGGCCGCGCGATGTAGTGATGACTGAACGCCACCGTGTATTCATAGCTTCCCGTGACCGCCATATATGCCCCACGCTCATCCGTTCCGAGGACAAGCTGCGCGGTCTGATAGGGCGCATTCGGCAGTTCCCCATGCAGCGGATGAGAGTCATCTTTCGTGGGTACGCCCATAGCCACCGCGCCACAGTGAACCAGAAACGCGCCGTAGGTCTGCAAATACACGGTTGTCTCGGCGGGTTCTGTGAACATCGACTTCATCGTCAGTGATCGGCCATCGAATACCGCATCCCAGATTTGCTGGCCCTGGAACGGAAGCACCACCATTTCTCCTCGCTGGTTCTTGACCCGCAGGGCATGTACTCCACTGGCGTAGCGAAACGTGCTGGCCGTCATACCATGATGTTCGGCCAGTGTCTTCTCCGCATCACTGAAGAATGACTTCTGAAGATGAATGATGGACTCTTGGGACATAACTGATGCCTTTGCTCTGGAGAAAACCGATTTTTCCCAAGCGTAACACAGATTGTCGGTCATGCGACGGACGGATATGACCATTTGGCTGAAAACAAACGGGACGCTGTAAAGAGCGTCCCGCTGTGCGTGAACTTCGGCTCGGTCAGCCGCTACTTGAATGCAGCATCCAGCGCTTCGAAGTTGGTGAACAGGAAGTGATCGTGGTAGTAGTGTATCCACAGGAACGACAGGATAGCGGTGTAGTAAGCCGTGTCGAAGTGGCGGTTCGGATCAATGCCCGGCATGATAAGCTGCGCCAGCAGATACACCACCACAAAGACAATTACCGAGCCGACCAGCATCATCGTGCTGAGCGCGAACAAGCCCCACGAGTCCTTTCGATTGCTGAATCGTGCCACCAGTGGCGCGCTCTGATTGAGGTTGCCGTACTGCTGCTTGATCTTGATGATGTAGAAAGTGATCGCAAGGTACTGGAATGAGTGCCACATGTTCGCGCCCTGGAAGGCTGTGTCCAGATTCGGGAAGGCAGCCAGCGGGAAGAACACGATCGTGCTCAGTGTTATAAAGATCGTTTTCGGCCAGTTGATGATTCCCTGGCGGTACTCGCTGATCGTCTTCACGACATACGCGGCTGCCGCGATGAAGAACACGCCGGCCGCCACGAAGAACAGCCACGGCTGCTGGAAAGCGGTCGGAATGACAGCCGTGAGATCGTTTGTGCCAACCGCGAAGCTCCCCTGGCTGATCTTATAAGCCGCCATCGGGAATAAGCAGGTCAGCACCACCGCATAATCGATTGCCCGTGCAGCCAGCGTGACCGAACTTCCCTTACGCACGATGGCTGTCTCTTTATGGTTGTAGAGTTCGACGATGTATGTGACCTGATGGAGGACATGCAGCATCGCCCAAAAGAAGAAGATCGTCAGCAGCAGCGTCAGATTTAAGAAGGCCAGCGAGATGACGACAAGCGGGATAATGAGCGACGAGCGAATCAACATCGGGTAACGCTGCTTGAACTCGCCATCAAAACTCGTTCGCAGCAGCGTGGACATCATGTGCGGTCCACCGACTGCGATGGCGACGAAACCATTGACGATGTTCCGGCTCACATCAGGATGCAGGCTGAAGACATCCGTCCCGATCAGGTAGAAAATGTAGGGCAGGGGGACGACAAACACGCTCAGAATGATGAAGATCAGATCCCAACGGCGATTTCGCAGCCACAGACTCAGACGATCCTGTGCCAGCACTGGAGTTGAAGCATACGGGGCGACGGTTGCACTCATGACGTTCCTCCCTCAACGATACGATTGGCGTGCATCCAGACGTAATGACATTGATTGTTTAGCGTCACGAAGTAATTCTAACGAAAACAATCGTTGAATGCCAGAAGTTGCTGATTCAGCGAGGCACGCTGTGGTGCTGACGACACCGCGCTTCATAGGCCTCTTGTGCCCCAACCAGGATGATCGGATCATCGTAACGGGCCGGGCGTCCATCTACAAGCCGCTGGGTACGGCACGCTTCTTCGCCGCATACCACGCAGATGGCGTGGAGTTTGGTGACATCTTCTGCGATGCACATCAGACGCGGCATTGGGCCAAAAGGTTCACCGCGGAAATCTGTATCCAATCCAGCCACAATGACTCGCAGTCCGCGTTCAGCCAGGCGCTGAACGACCTCGACAATGCCACCGTCGAAGAACTGAACCTCATCGATGGCAATGACGGTTGTGTTCAGCCTGACGCGATCAGGAATGTCCGTGGAGCTTGCCACTGGAATGGCCTCGATGTTCGAGCCGCTGTGGCTGGTAACGTGTTCGATGCTGTAGCGATCATCGAGCGCGGGCTTGAAGACCTGAAGTTCTTGTTTGGCGATCATTGCTCGGCGTGCCCGTCTGATGAGTTCCTCGGTTTTCCCACAGAACATGCTGCCGCAGATAACTTCGATTCGCCCGGAGTGATGTTTCATGGATTCCCTCAATCCAAATAGAAAGGCAGGCATGGGTTCACATGCCTGCCTTGAATATGGCTCACAACGAGACCTGACTATTCAGTGGCTTCCGCCGCCTTGGGTAGTTCGTAGCCGCGTGCGCGCAGCATCTTCTTCAGATCGCTGACCACCTTACGGCCAATGCCTGGAATCTCCAGCAGTGCTTCGTCCCCGCCCGATTCAAGTTTAGCGATGAAATCGGCGACGACATTGATTCCGTTTTCACTCAAAATAGTGATATACCGTTTGCCGATGTCAAATTCGCTGATTGGAGCATCTGGCGCCGTCAGCGAAGCAGTACGCGCTTCCGCTTCTGCGCGGCGAGTATCCCGGATTTGCAGCCGTTTCAGGAAGCGGTCAACCTGACCTTCGGTATCGACGATGCGCTGTTCACCGGTATAGAACGGATGACAGGCTGAGCAGATATCGGTTCGGATTTCCGGCACGGTCGCGCCGGTTTTCCAGGTATTCCCACAAGCACACACGACGGTAGCTTCTGGATACCAGCTTGGATGGAGATCCTTTTTCATCACATTTCCTTCTGGCGTCACGGCCTGAGTCAGGTAGCGTAACGCTCGCTATCAGGGATTACTGCTTCACTTCAGTCGGCGGATATACGCTGATCTGCTTCTGTCCATCGCGGCCACGAACACGCTCGAAGACGACAATGCCTTCAACAGTGGCAAACAGGGTGTGATCTTTTCCCATACCCACATTCACACCAGGGCGGAAATGGGTTCCGCGCTGGCGCACGATGATGTTGCCGGGAACGACGAACTCGCCACCATAGGCTTTCACACCCAGGCGCTGCGAATTGCTGTCACGACCATTGCGGCTCGAACCACCGCCTTTTTTGTGTGCCATTGTGAGTTGCTCCTGGATAACCTATTTCACGCTGATTTCATCGATCCGCAAACGGGTGTAGTACTGGCGGTGTCCATTCCACTTCCGCAGGTTATTGCGCTGGCGGTAATGGAAGATCATGATCTTCTCGCCCCGGAACTGCTCGATCACTGTGGCCTTGACCGTGGCCCCCTCGACCAGGGGTTGCCCGATCACAGTGTTGTCGGCATCCCCAATGAGCAGCACGTCGGCAATCTCCACCGTGTCATCAACGCCGTAAGGCAGTTTCTCGACATCGATGACCTTGCCGACTTCAGCGCGGTACTGATGACCGCCGCTACGAATAATGGCGTACATAGAGAGTGTTGGCTCCAATCTTCACTTACCGCCGCCCTACCACCGAAATCTCAGCCAGCAGCGCGGGGAAAATTGGCGAAGAGTGACTTAAATAGGACAATTCCAGGATTATACGTGTTGGCTATTGCAGCGTCAACGCACAGTTTTTGAGAACCGGACATAAAAGGTTGACAAGGTATAATCAGGGCGAGATAGGAAACAGGAGGGTGAGCAATGCAACTGAGAAGCGCAGAAGGGGATGAGTATCGGGCTTACTTAGAGACCTATGACGCGCTGATGGGCGACGCGCGGACGAAAGCGACCTTCGCTGAGGTGATCCAGGGGATAATCGGGAGTGAAAGCTTGTGCGCCGCGCGGATTGCGCGATTTTCCCCCCAAACTTGCTAGCGGGAAGTGGGCTGAGAGACGGGTACGGCGCATGGCAAGCGGGGAGAGTACGGCGCGCAGTCGGTTGGACGCCGACAGCCTGACGGCAGTGCTGCGAGAAGGAGCGGTCGCCAGTTTGCGTGAGGAGACGGAACTGACGCTGGTTCTGGACGGGATGGAGTTGCGGCGGGAGGGGGCAACGGCTCAGGAAGGGCTGATGCGGGTGAGAGGGTTGGACGGCAAGCTGGTGAATGGCTACCGGAGTTTCAATGTGCTGGGGATGGGGACAGGCGCGGCACGAGGCTTGTTGTATCACCATCTGTTCAGCATCCAGCAGCCGGATTT
>JAEUQZ010000870.1 GCA_016788965.1 Anaerolineae bacterium
CTGTCGGTCAGCGGCGTCGAGTTGTCGTTGAGCGCATTGACCGTCGGGTTGGCGTTGTTCAGCGTGTAGGTGTAGCTGCCGTCCGCGTTCAGCACCAGCGTGCCGTAGCCGTAGGCGCTGACGAAGGTGCCGGCCGTCACCGGCGTGGCGTTGGTGTCGGCACCGACCGCATCGTTCGGCAGGACGTTGCCGCTCACCGTGTTCGGGCTGCTGTCTTCGGTGATCGTATTGACGTCGGCGACCGCCACCGGCTTCGAATCCGTGATGGTGATGCCTAGCGTGCCCGCGCTCGACACGCCGTTGGCGTCGGTCAGGGTCAGCGGGAAGTTGGCCAGAACGTTGGCGTTGCTGCTGTGCACGACCGGATCGAAGGTGTAGCTGACGACGCCGGTCCCGGCGTTGTAGCCGGTCAGGGTCAGGGTGCCGTCCGCCGTGGTGTAGCTCTTGGATACGCTGCCCAGGTTGTTGAGTTCGGCCAGGCTTACGCTGACCGCGCTGCCGCCGCTGCCCAGCGTCACGCTGGTGATGCCTGCCTGGGCGCTGATGGTGAAGGTGCCCGCCATCGGCCCGTCGCTTTCGGCAACGGTCTGTTGCCCCGGGGTGACGCCGTTGGCGTCCGGGATGCCGATCACCGGCACGCCGTCGGTTT
>JAEUQZ010000871.1 GCA_016788965.1 Anaerolineae bacterium
AGCCGACTTGTAAACATCGTTCCCCAATATTTCAATGGCGTCTTCCAGAATTGCGCGTTCTCCCAAATACTGGAGCAAAATTTTGTAGGGCGCTTTTCCCTTCCGGAATCCGGGGATGTTCACACGCTTGCTTAGCTTGCGCGCGGCTTCTTGCTTAGCCCGTTCCAAACGGTCATTTTCCAACGAAACAGTAAAACGGGCTGTATGATTTTCAAGTCGTTCAGTTTGAATGTTCAAGGCTGTATCCTTGCAGAGGTAATACGGATAAATTATAGCACTGGCAACAATGGAAGTCTGTAAATCTTGTATTAGATATTTGAAGAAGACACGTCCATACGTGTCCCTATACGGTGGTGGGGAAGGCGGGACTCGAACCCGCAAGGTGTAAACCACATGATCCTAAGTCATGCGCGTATGCCAATTCCGCCACTTCCCCGCAAGATAGGATTATATTCGAGCCAAAAACGCATCACAAGGGGTAATCAGTCGCGATCATAGCGCGACACGTGGGATGATTCTTCCATTTCATTTGCTTTGCCCAAAATACTCGTAATCATTTGTTGGGCAAATCGGAATAAACTTTGCATTTCATCAATGCGTTCCAAATATAGCTTGGCTAATTTTTGATCTTCTTCCGACATCTTACTC
>JAEUQZ010000872.1 GCA_016788965.1 Anaerolineae bacterium
CGCAATCAAACCATTGTTTTCCACACGCTGGAACAGGCCCGTGAGCATGCGCTCAAACTCCTGGAAGAAAAAGGAGGTTCTCCATAATTCTGCTGCCTGTTCTATCAACGCTGAACTTTCCTTCCGTACTGACACAAAACGGCGTCGGCGGCACTGACGGCACTGCCGCCATTTCCGCCACAAAACCGGGCATTCTTCCCGTGGGGATCAGTTTAACGGGTGAGGGTGTGTCAGCAAATGGCAAACTTGCGCCTGCTCCAAACCCCACCCTCTGGCACAAAAATCCCTGGGCCATTGCTGCCATTTGTGCCAGAACGCCCGCATCGGATCAGGCAGGGACGGGACATCATCCCCAGCCCATTCCCACCAGGCCGGCATCCCGGATGAGAATCACGACCGATTCTCATTCTTATCATTCTTATCAAGTCACTCAGCGTCCCGCCTTGCATGTAAGGCTTTTGCCACGAAATGTTGCAGTTGCAACGGCAACATTCTCAACTTTTGCAACATTTCGACCCGCTGCAACTGCCGCAACAATCCGTCCGGCGTGGACGACATTTTGGACGATTCTCAAGATTCTCGCATTCTCATTCTTATCGCCTCTCTCACCGACTTGCATTTTTCTATCAACTATAAACTATCAACTAT
>JAEUQZ010000873.1 GCA_016788965.1 Anaerolineae bacterium
TGACATTCCGCCGCTGTTGATTGTGGGGGCGGTGGTGGTCGTGGTGGGAGGTTTGGGGCTGTGGTGGTGGCGCGGGCGCAGTTCACCGCGCCGTTCGAGCGCCCTGCCCGACGCGACCGTGGCGCTGAGCAACCGGCAGCAGATGCTGGCGAAGGTGGAAACGTTCTGGATTCAGGGCGTGCTGGAAAAGGCGTTGGAAGCGGGACGGCTGGACATCGGGCTGGCGAGCGCGCCGGGGACGGTGCTGCGACATAAGGATTACGGCGATTATCATCTGCCGGCGGAGATGAATATCCTCGATGTGTTCAATGACCTGAACCGCGAGTTGTTGATTCTGGGCGCGCCGGGCGGGGGCAAGACGGTGCTGCTGCTGCAACTGGCGGAGAAGCTGCTCCAGCAGGCACGAAGCGCGCCGGACAAAGCGATGCCGGTGGTCTTCAACCTGTCGTCGTGGGCGGCAGAGCGCAAACCGTTGGGCGAGTGGCTGGTGGATGAACTGCGCCAGAAGTATCAGATCCCCAAAGCGGTGGCGCAGGAATGGGTGGAAGGCGAACAACTCCTGCTGCTGCTGGACGGGTTGGACGAGGTGGCCGCAGCATACCGTGAGGCGAGTGTGGAGGCGATTAACGCCTTCCGGCAGCAGTACC
>JAEUQZ010000874.1 GCA_016788965.1 Anaerolineae bacterium
AGCGGTCTACGATGGTCATGCCGCGCGTGTATACGCCAACGGTTTCGACGGCGATATGGTGCGCGCTGCTGGCAGTGCAGATGCTTGGATCGAGGGCGATGGACATCGCCACCGGGTCCGGCAGCCCCAACCCCGGATCGCCGGACTGCTCCTGCGTCGCCAGGAAGGCGCGGCGGTTGCAGTCCATCGAGAAGACCGCCAGCTCGGTGCCGAATCCGCGAATGAGCGTCATCTCTTCCGGCAGGATGTTCGCCTGTTCCCGGCACAGCTCCCACCCAACCATTTCAATCGGCAGCCCAGAGCGAAAGACGATGTCGGCGGCTTCCGGGTCGCACCAGATGTTGTATTCCGCCGCCGGGGTGACGTTGCCGCTGGTGCAGGCAGCCCCGCCCATGATGACGCAGCGGCTGACGTTGGCGGCGATATCCGGCGCTTTGCCGAGCGCCAGCGCCACATTGGTGAGCGGACCGAGCGTGACCAGGACGATGCCGGGATTTGCCCGGATCGTGTCGATCATGCCGTCGACGGCGTGCTTCGCTTCCGGTTGGCGCTTCGGCGGCGGGTAGCCGATGTCACCCAGCCCATCCCTGCCGTGAAACCACTCGGCGTGGGCGGTGGGGCGCAGCAGCGGCTTGGACGCGCCCTTG
>JAEUQZ010000875.1 GCA_016788965.1 Anaerolineae bacterium
GACGATCTTGCCGAGCGCGACCACGACGTTGAGGATCAAGGTGATGCGCAGGACGGATTGGACCTGCGCGTGTCTGCCGCTGGTGATCATGACCTGCCGCCTGAATCTGACTCTTACGCTCTGATCCTATGCGGGAAAGCGCAGTTTTGACAATCTGTGACGAGGAAGTTCGTCCCGACGAAAACGAAGTTCGGGGAATCATGAAAGTGTGCCCTCGCCCCTGAATCCTTTGCTCATTGCATGGAGAGAGGACTTCTCTGACCCGTTGTGCTTTCCCTCTCCACGCAGTGGAGAGGGGGTCGGGGGGTGAGGATGGCGAAAAATCAGGAAACCTCCGCCGGCGAAGCGCGGTTGGTCGCGTTGACTCCGTCACGCGAACCGTTATATAGTTGAATTGCAAGTGGACACATGGGCAGCGTTCGCTGAGCAGTTTGAGCGAAGAGCAGCGAAAAACCTGTGAACGGCTCATCAGTTGCAGATGTGTTTGGTGCAAAAATCAGCGTGTCCGTCCCCGACCGGGGGCTGTATCTGGTCATCGGACGGACGGCGTCGCCTGCCGCGTTGGTTGCCTCTTTCAAGGGTCAGGTGGTCCTGCACATTCCCAGCCGCCCCGGACTCCTGGCGTTGATGTCCGTACCCGCCTTTTT
>JAEUQZ010000876.1 GCA_016788965.1 Anaerolineae bacterium
AAGGCATCGATCGAGGCGACGTGACAGAGCGTCACCAGAACGTCCTCGAGGTGCTCGATCCGGGCGATCGCCGCATCGCGGGGTTCGAGGAACGCGTCCGCCGAATCCAGCAGCGGAGCCGCGAGCAGTTCCATCGACATCGACGCGAGTTCCGCGGATTCGGCGGTCGGGTGCCGCTGCCAGATCAGCGGCTGCCGGTGCGACGAGAAGGCGTGGAAGGCGTGCCCGGCCTCGTGCAGGAGCGTCTGGACGTCGTCCATCACCCCGGCGGCGTTCATGAAGATGAAGGGCCGCCCCCGGAAATGGAGCGTGTCACAGTAGCCGCCCGGCGCCTTGTTCTTCCGGCTGTCGAGATCGAGCAACTGCTCGTCGATCAACGTCTCGAACTGCCCCGCCAGGGCGGGATCGAGCCGCCGGAACATTCGGAGCGCCTTGGCTGCCAGGTCCTCGCCGGTCGCGAACGGACGGAGCGGCTGGTCGCGATACAGGGTGACCCCGAGGTCCCAGGGGCGGAGCCGCTCGAGGCCGAGCCGCTCCTGCCGCCGCCGGTGAATCCGCTCGACGACCGGCGCGGCCACCTGCTCAACCGCCTGGTGAAAACGGGCGCAGTCGTCGGGGCGATAGTCGAACCGGCACTTCGACGCG
>JAEUQZ010000877.1 GCA_016788965.1 Anaerolineae bacterium
ACAGGTTTCTTCCTGCGCCAAACCGGATGAAATGAAGGCCATCAATAGAAATAGGATCGACAAACTTGTCCATAAGGTGAAACGGGTTCGCATCGCATTCACTCCTCTGCACATTTGGTTTCTATTATAGTGATGAATGCGCACAGCGACACTCATTTCACAGAATCGCCCTATTTGTGCGACTCCAATGAGCCTGCTCACATCTGCTGATAGCGGAAACAATCAGTCGTATGGTCGTTCACCATACCCGTGGCCTGCATGAAGGCGTAGCAAATGGTCGGGCCAACAAATTTGAAACCCCGCTTCAGCAAATCCTTGCTCATCGCGCGTGACTCGGTGGTTTCCGCCGGGATCTCCCGAATCGAGTGCCAGTGATTGACCAACGGTTTCCCGCCCACAAACTGCCAGATGTACGCGTCGAAGCTGCCAAATTCCGCCTGCAACTGCAAAAAGGCACGGGCGTTCAAAATGGCGGCGTTAACCTTGAGCCGGTTGCGGATTATGCCGGGGTTCGCCAGCAGTTCGGCGATCTTGGTGTCATCATATGCTGCGATTTTGTGCGCGTCGAAGTGGTCGAAGGCTTCACGATACGAGTCGCGTTTCCGGAGGATAGTGATCCAATTCAGACCGGCCTGAGCGCCT
>JAEUQZ010000878.1 GCA_016788965.1 Anaerolineae bacterium
CCCCGCCACTTCTCCACCTGCATCTGGAGCAGCAGGTCGTGGCGCTCAGCATCCGGCGCGGCCTCCAGAGCCAGCCGGAAATGGGGCAAACACAGCCCCTCCGACTGCTCGAAAGCGCCCCTCAGCCGCCCCTCGTGGATGTGCCCGGCCAATGCCCGGACGTGCTGGTGTTCCGCCCGCTCCATCGCTTCACAGGCCATGCACCGCCCCGGAGCCTCCAGCCGCTCGGCCAGCGTCTCGCCGCTCCCCCGCAGCCGCCCCAACCGGGAGGTGTTCCGGGGAACCACCGACTGCTTGAGCAGTTCGTCCAGGATGGCCGCGTGCAGGATAGCGATGCCCAACACCTGCGCCCCGTAATCCACCAGTTGGGCGCTGTGGGTCGCGCACAACCCCCGCGAAGCCCGCATCGCCGCGTGGGTTTCCGGCGTGTTCACGTACTCGTACAGGTGTGAGTCCAGGAAGCGAGCCGTATCCCGCTCGACCAGTGTACAGATCGCGCAGCCCGGCTGCGGCAGCGTCTCCACCAGGTCGTAGAAGTTCAGCGGCCGGTTCGCCATCTCAGGTGGACTGCCCCGGTGCTGCGGTCGGCTGGGCCCCTGCGCCCGTGGAAGCCGCCAGACCGTACCGCGCCGGGTAATCGG
>JAEUQZ010000879.1:0-258 GCA_016788965.1 Anaerolineae bacterium
GCCGTCGCTGCGCAGCTACGCCCAGATGCTCGAACAGCAGGCCCAGGAATTTGATTTCAGCAAGCTGCCCCAAACCTTGCAGCGCTTTCCGGAGATCCTTGCGTCCCTGTCATGAACTCCCTTGCTTCTCCCACCCGTTCGCGCGTGCTCGTCGTGGATGACATCCCCAGAAATTTGCAGGTGGTTGGCACCATGTTGCGGGGCGAGGGATATGAGGTGATGGGAGCCACGAGCGGCGCCGATGCGCTGGAGAGTGTG
>JAEUQZ010000879.1:268-636 GCA_016788965.1 Anaerolineae bacterium
TGCCGCCGGTTCAAGGCTGATCCCAGCGTCCGGGGCATCCCCACGATTTTCCTCACGGCGAGCAATGAGATGGAACACCTGGTCCGGGGATTTGAGGCCGGGGCGGTGGATTACATCACCAAGCCGTTCAATGCCCCCGAATTGCTGGCGCGCGTGCGGACACATCTGGAGCTGCGGCACGCCCGGGAACGGCTGCGCGAGATGAACGACGAGAAGAACGAGTTCATGGGCATCGCCGCCCACGACCTCCGCAGCCCGCTCAACGCGGTGAAGGGGTACACGGAGATGCTGATCGAGGAGGAAGCGATGGATCGGTCGGAACAGACGGGGTTGCTGGGTCGGATCCACGATGTCACCCAGCGCATGGT
>JAEUQZ010000087.1 GCA_016788965.1 Anaerolineae bacterium
AAGGGAGTCTTTACGCCGTAGCTGTATGTCACATTCTCCTTATTCCGCAATCGAGTGCCATGAATCTCCAAGTCATGAGTGACAGTTTTCTCTTCAGAAACAGCGTTCTCGCGTGCAACTGGCTTGAAACTCAAGGCGTGAATGTCTCGAAAGAAATGTCGATGCTCCATGTATCGTCTGACGACATTGACACTCTTACCGACGTAGTGTTCCCCATTGGCGAAGTGGAGGACATAAACCCCACATCGGCGTTTGCCGAATAGCTCGGCTACGGATGTTCGTCCCTCGACGATCTTCGGCGCGTTGAATCCCAACTCGGCCAGTTTTGGAAATACGGGATCGGTGCTGTTCATGGCGCAGTTCCTTCTGCTAATAATTCTGTTTTAATTCTAAGCTAAAGGAACGATTCTTGCACTTTAAGGTGTTAGCGCCGGACTCTCAAGGCGAGTTGGTAGGCGGTGTAGAGCAGGGGGTTATAGACGTGATCCCACGCGCCGAGTGAGCGGACGACCTGCCCGCCCCAGCCGCGCTTGAAGCCGTAGACGCCCCACAGGCCATCCGAGCGCGACTCGAATTGCGCTTCCAGTGCCGCTTCGTCGGCGTCGGGGATGCCCCACATGTCGTACCAGCGGCAGCCTTTGGCTTTCGCCCACTGGATGGCCGCCCACTGTACCCCATAGGCGGCCATCAGGTTGCGCTTGGTATCCGATGACGCGCCGTAGAGATACCAGGCCGATGAACCCAGCGCGAAGACCATGATCCCCGCCAGCGGATCGCCCTCATGCGTGGCGAGGATCAGGGCGGCGTGCCCCTGCGGGACGAACAACTCATAGGCGGCGGTGTAGTAATCCGGCTCGTGGACGCCGAAGGCGTTGCGCGTCCCGGTGGTTTGCATCATCCCTGTGAACAGGGGCAGATCGGCGGGCGCGGCTTCCTGATAGAGAATGTCGTTTTTCTGCGACTGGCGGATTTTGCGGCGCGTTCCCTGATTCATGCGGGCGAGGATGGCGTCATCACTGCCGGAGAGGTCGATCAGGATGGTGCGCGGCGGTTGGATAGTCTGCTGGCTGGGCCGGAAGCCAAAGACGCGCGGATCGAGCAGCGCGTCATCATCCCGCGCGAGTCCCGGTTCCCACTTCAGGAAAGCCGCGCGGTGACGCCGGGCGGTGGCATGGATGGCGTGCCACAGTGCCGCGTCCAGGATACCCAACGGCCCCATCGGCAAGTAGGCCATCGTCCCCAGTCCCAACGGCAGGCGGCGGAACAGAAGCTGCGCCCCGCTGACGATCTGGCCGGATTCACCGGTGATGGCGACCCGTTCACAATCCCAACCGTAGCGGCTTTTGAGCGTGCCCCAGGCGGACTGCTGGAGGACATGGGCGCGGGGCTGCCCGCTGACGAACGAGTCCCATTGGTCGGGGGAGGGGGTCAGGCTGGTATTCATACCACTGTTTTAGAAGATGCGGTGAGGAAAAGCAAGGCCGGGCGGCGGCTCCAAAATCGGGCTGAAAACAAGGTTGGACTGCCTTTGTGATCCGGTGAGGCTTGTGTTAGAATGTGCCCCGTTTGTTCCGTGGGGCGCAAATCACATGAGTTGGCTGATCCAGTCCCTTCAGTCGTTGCGGGACAATTGAGGGCTATGCTATACTCGTGCAGTTTGTCACAAGTGTTGCGCCAGCAGCAGCCTGACCATGCCCAACCGGGCACGACAAAAACAGGTTAAACGAGGAGTTCGCTCCAATGACAGTGTTGAACGAGTGGGCGTTTATCGGCGTGTTCTTCTCGCTGGCATGGGTCTTCCCGGCGCTGCCGATCCTCGGCGCGCGTTTTCTGGCTCCGCGTAAGCCCAACGCGATCAAACAGTCTACCTATGAATGCGGCGTCGAAACCGTCGGCGACACCTGGGTGCAGTTCAAAGTACAGTATTACATCTACGGGCTGATCTTCCTGGTGTTCGATGTCGAAATCGTGCTGCTGTTCCCCTGGGCGCTGGCTTATAACCAACTGGACTTCTTCGGCTTCTTCGCCGGGTTGATCTTCATCTTCTTCCTCTTTGATGCTCTGGTCTATGCCTGGCGCAAAGACGCGCTGGAGTGGGTGTAGTCGATTATGGAACAGACTGTTTGCGATATTAACCATCTCGTCGAATGTCTGGTCCTGGGTGGGGTCAACCGTGATCTGGCGAACTTGCTGACTCTGGTCGGCGGCGTGTTGCTGGTCGCCACCGTGCCGCTGGTGACGGTCATCTTCCTGATCTGGGTCGAGCGCAAAGTTGCCGCCCGCGTTCAGGATCGCCTCGGCCCCAACCGCGTCGGGCCGTTCGGCCTGCTGCAAACCGTGGCCGATGCCCTCAAGATGCTGACCAAAGAGGACATCACCCCGAACGGGGCCGACAAGTTCATCTACAACCTCGCGCCGATCATTTCCTTCGCGGCGGTGGTGCTGATCTGGGCAGTCATTCCATTCACCCCGCTGCATATCGGCGCTGACCTGAGCATCGGCATTCTGTACTTCGTGGCGGTGGCGTCGATTGGCACGGTCAAGATCATGATCGCGGGCTGGTCGAGCAACAACAAGTATGCGCTGCTGGGAGCCTTCCGCACCATCGCGCAGCTCCTCAGCTATGAAGTGCCGCTGGTGCTGTCGCTGCTGGTTCCGGTGATGATCGCCGGGACGCTGAGTATGCAGGAAGTCGTCCGCGATCAGAGCGGCATGTGGTACTTCTTCATGGCTCCGGTGGCGGCGGTGATGTTCTTTATCGCCAACCTTGCCGAGACAGGCCGCGCGCCTTTCGACCTGCTGGAAGCCGAGTCGGAGATTATCGCCGGCTACAACATCGAGTATTCCGGCTTCAAGTGGGGCATGTTCATGGCGGGCGAATTCATGCACGCCTTCACGGCCTCGCTGCTGGCCGCAGTCATCTTCCTGGGTGGCTGGTGGGGGCCGGGCGTCGAACAGGTTCCCGCGCTGGGCTTCATCTATCTGGGTCTGAAGACGGCTGTGGTCTATCTGTTCTCGCTGGTGCTTCGCAGCACCGTGCCGCGCGTCCGCATCGACCAGTTGATGACGCTGAACTGGAAGTGGCTGGTCCCGATCTCGGTGGCGAATGTGCTGATTACTGCCTTCCTGCTCCAGGTGGTCAAGCTGCTGGGGTTGACCCCGGCGGATGGTTCTCTGGTGGCGGCGCTGCCGCAGACCCTCATCCTGCTGCTGGGCAATCTGGCGCTGGTGCTGGTGGTGCTGAACGCGCTGCGGAATCAGGGACGGGCGGCGCGGATGGCCGCGCAGAGGCAGCAGGAAACGGCGCTGGCGCTGCATGACGAGACCATGCCGGTCGCGTCCGCGGGCGATTAACGCTGGCGCGGCGCGATGGGCATTCACGAGCGGTGATGGATGAAACCGGATGAAGGTTAGATTATGCCAACTGGATTAGACGCGACGACCCTACAATTCAACGCCTCGACCGTCGCTTTCATTGTCTTTGCCCTGTTCAGCCTGGGTGGGGCGCTGGGTGTGGTGACGACCCGCAACCTGGTTCACGCCACGCTGTATCTGATCCTGAGCCTATTCGGGGCGGCGGGGTTCTTCGTGCTGCTGAGCGCGCCGTTCATGGCGGCGGTGCAGGTACTCGTCTACATCGGCGCGATTGCAATCCTGATCGTCTTCGCGGTCATGCTCACCCGCAGCATGACGCGATTGCGCGATCTCTACAACGCCCAGTGGGCGCTGAGCGCGGTCGTCGCGGTGGTGCTGTTCGTGCTGCTGATGGCGGGCGTGATCCTGCCGTCGTTCGGGGTGAATTCCCCGTTGGGACAGCGCGAGGTTTCCGATGTGGTGACGGGCACGGTCGATCTGGGTAAGGCCCTGGTCGATCAGAACCAGTATGTGCTGCCCTTCGAGGTAGCCTCGCTGCTGCTGACGGCGGCGATGATCGGCGCGATTGTGATCGCGCGGGATGACCGGGAATGAGACTCTGTGACCGAGCCGCTCGGCTCGGCGTCGGATGCCGGGGAGAGAAGCAGCAATGATTCCGTTGTGGATGTATCTGGCGGTAGCGGCGGGGCTGTTCTGTATCGGAACCTACGGGGTTCTCTCGCGGCGGAACGCGGTCGCGGTGCTGATGAGCGTCGAGCTGATGCTGAACGCCGTCAACATCAACCTGATCGCCTTCTGGCGCTACGTGGAGCCGCTGAATATGGCGGGACAGGCTTTTGCCGCTTTCGTGTTCGTCGTGGCGGCGGCTGAAGCAGCCGTCGGTCTGGCGATCATCATCTCGGTCTACCGGCAGCGGCGGTCGGTCATCGTTGAAGATGTGAACATGCTCAAGTGGTAACGAGCAGCGTTGAAAAGAGGCGGGGGCGAACCAAGTGTTCGCCCCTAACGTGTGCGCGATTTTCGGTTCGGTAACGAAGGTCGAAGGCTATGGACTTGAATAGTTTCTTGAGCGATCCCAATTTCCTGCCCTGGCTCGTACCCGTGGGACCGCTGCTGGCATTCTTCATCATCACGCTCGTCACCAACCGGGCGAAGATGGTTCCAGCGGCCAGCCATGACTACAGCGATCACAACCACCCGGCTTATCCGGGCTTGACTGTGCCGATGGTCGGGGATACCAGCCGCGTCGTCAGCATCGTCGTCGGCATGTCCGGCGTGATCGCCGCCTGGCTCATCAGTCTGGCGGTCGTCAGCCAGGCATTAGGCGTGGGGACGGGTAAGCTGGGCAAAACGGTCTTCGAGAGCAGCGTCGATTGGATGGCGACCGGGGCGACCCAGTTCACGATGGGCGTGCTGGTCGATCCGCTGACGGTTGCCATGCTCGTCATGGTTCCGCTGGCCTGCCTGTGCATCTTCATCTACTCGATTGGCTACATGGCGCATGATGCCCGCCAGGCGCGTTTCTTCGCGCTGATCTCGCTGTTCGCGGGCGCGATGCTGACGCTGGTCGTGGCGGATAACCTGCTGCTGCTGTTCGTCGGTTGGGAAATCATGGGCTTGTGTTCGTACCTGCTGATCGGCTTCTGGTACGAGAAGAAAAGCGCCTACGAAGCAGCCATCAAAGCCTTCACGACGACGCGCGTCGCCGATGTCATCATGCTGCTGGGCATTGCCTATCTCTACGCGATGACCGGCACGCTCAGCTTCCGCGAAATCCTCTACAACGAAGAAGTGCTGCACATGCTGGCGGAAACGCCCGCGATTATCTTCGGCGGCATCAGCGCGGCGGGTTTGATCGGCATTTTCCTGATTATCGGCACGATTGGTAAATCGGCGCAGTTCCCGCTGCACGTCTGGCTGCCGGACGCGATGGAAGGCCCGACGCCCGTCAGCGCGATGATCCATGCCGCCGCGATGGTCTCTGCCGGTATCTACGCGATCATCCGCATGTACCCGCTGTTCGAGGCGGGCGGGCATCCACACGAGGGGGTATTGACCTCCCCGCTGATGCTGATGGCGATTGTCGGCGCGTTCACGGCGCTGTTCGCCGCCTCGATTGCGGTGTCTCAGAACGATGTCAAGAAGGTGCTGGCTTACTCGACGATCTCGCAGTTAGGCTTCATGATGGCCGCGCTGGGCATCGGAGCCTACATCGCCGCCGCCTTCCACCTGATTACCCACGCCTTCTTCAAGGCGCTGCTGTTCATGGCCTCCGGTTCGGTCATCCACGGCATGGAACACGGTGACCATCACGTCCACGAGCATTCGGGACACGATGACCATGCCGAACCGAAGGCGCTGGCCGCCCACGCGGGCGAGCATGACGACCACGGGCATCATGACGCGCATGGGCATGACGATCATCACGATGCCCATGCCGGACAGCACTTCGACCCGCAGGACATGATGAACATGGGCGGTCTGCGGAAGACCATGCCCGTGACTTTCATCACCTTCCTGATCGGTGGGCTGTCGCTGGCGGGCTTCCCGCTGCTGACGGCCGGTTTCTGG
Source organism: Anaerolineae bacterium (assembly GCA_016788965.1). Classification (GTDB taxonomy): domain Bacteria; phylum Chloroflexota; class Anaerolineae; order Aggregatilineales; family Phototrophicaceae; genus CFX2. The sequence goes on from JAEUQZ010000087.1 coordinate 5,947, forward strand.
TCGAAGGACGAAATTCTGGCGGATGCCTGGCTGGGCGTGAGTAAGGGCTTTGGGCCGCACGCTTTCGTCTTCTTCCTGCTGGCAATCGCGGCCTTCATGACGGCCTTCTACACCATGCGCCAGTTGGGGCTGACCTTCATGGGGGAACCCCGCACCGAGCAGGCCAAACATGCCAACCTGGGGCAGGGCGTGGTCAGCGCGACGATGACGCTGCCGCTGATTATTCTGGCTTTCTTCGCCATCTTCGCCGGGTTCGTCGGCGTGCCGCCGTCATTCCCGATCCTCGGCCCGATCTTCTCGCCGCAGGTCAATCCGTTCTTCGAGTTCGTCAAGTACACGCTGCTGCCGGAAATGCAGCCGCCCAAGCCGCCCTTCAACTGGATTCCGGTGCTGACTTCGTTCGGCGTGGCGCTGGGCGGGTTGTATCTGGGCTGGCGGATGTACTGGCGCAAGCCCCTCCAGGCGGGCGAGCCTGATCCGATGATCGCCATCCTGGGCGGACTGTACCCGGTACTCAAGAACAAGTATTACCTGGACGAAGTGTACGGGCGCGTCTTCGTGCGTCCCGCGCAGGCCTTCTCTTCGGTGGTCGTCAGCCAGTTCATCGACCGTGGGATCATCGACGGCCTGCTGCACACGATTGCCCGCGTGTTCACCTGGATCGGCGACTTCCTGAAGCTGCTGAACATGTGGCTGATCGACGGCGTGGGCGACGGCATCCCCGAACTGGTGGCGGTGGTTGGCGTCTGGTTCCGGCGTCTGCAAACCGGGCGCGTCCAGCAGTATCTCCTGCTGGTCGTGGTGGCGTTGATCCTGATAGCGGTCGTGTTCGCGGTCTCGTCGGGATTGGCGGCGGGCGGTTAAGGTAGGAAAACGATCATGCAACCGATTTCGATTTTCGGTATCGACATCCTGACTTTCCTGGTGATCGCGCCCGCCGTCGGCGCGGCGCTGGTGCTGATGATGCCAGGGAACCAGAAGACGCTGGTGCGCTGGACGGCGCTGGCGATCTCGGTGATTATCGGCGCGTTGTGCGTCGCCGTCTTCGCCAACTACGACCGCACCCAGGCCGGCTACCAGATGGTCGTCGATGTGCCCTGGTTCACCCTGCTGGGGGCGCACTGGCACGTCGGCATCGATGGCATCAGCGCGGCGATGGTGCTGCTGACCGGCATCCTCGTCCCGCTGGCGATCCTCATCAGCTTCGAGATCGACGACCGCGTAAACGCCCATATGGCGCTGCTGCTGTTCTTCGAGACCGGGCTGCTGGGCGTCTTCATGGCCCTCGATCTGATGATCTTCTTCCTGTTCTACGAGTTGAGCCTCGTCCCGATCTACTTCCTGATCGATCAGTGGGGCGGCCCCAACCGCAAGTATGCTTCGACCAAGTTCTTCATCTACTCGGTCGGCGGTTCGCTGGGGATGCTGCTGGCAACCCAGTTGATCGGCTGGTCGATGACCCAGGTTCCCGGCGAGATCGTGACGGCGGCCGGACTGAGCGGTTTCAACATTGGCAGCCCATCCTTCGACATCCCGACGATCACGGCGCTCTGGCCGCAGTTGAACCAGATCGGCGGAACCTTCCTGGGCGCTTCGATGGAGACAGTCAAGGCGCTGGCCTTCGTCGGTTTCTTCGTCGCTTTTTGCATCAAGGTTCCGGTGTGGCCGTTCCATACCTGGCTGCCGGACGCCCACAGTGAAGCGCCAACGGCCGGTTCGATGCTGCTGGCGGGCGTCATGCTCAAGTTGGGCGCGTATGGCTTCCTGCGGTTGGTGATCCCGTTCTTCCCGGATGTGTGGATCGCTCCGATTGACATTCTGGGCGCGATCCAGACCAACTGGGCGGGCATCTTTGCCTTCCTGGCGATGCTCAGCATCGTGCTGGGGGCTTTCGCCGCCTTCGGCCAGACTGACATCAAGCGGCTGGTTGCTTACAGCTCGGTCAACCACATGGGCTTCGTGGCGATGGGTCTGGCAGTGGCGGCGCTGGCTTACGGCCAGAGTTGGGCGGACGCGAGCAGCGCCCACATGGAAAGCGCCATCCTCGCCACCAACGGCGCGGTGCTGCAAATGTTCAACCACGGCTTAAGCTCGGCAGCCATGTTCTTGCTGGCCGGCGCGATCTACCACAAGACCCACACCCGCGACATGACCCAGTACGGCGGTTTCTGGGTGAAAGCGCCCATCTACGGCGCGATCTTCATCTTCACCAGCATGGCAAGCCTGGGCCTGCCGGGACTGAACGGCTTCGTCAGCGAATTCCTGGTGGTGCGCGGCTCGTGGTCGGTCTTCACCGGGCTGACGATTGTGGCGATGCTCGGTCTGCTGTTCACGGGCGGTTACATCCTCAAGGGCATCCGGGCGGTGCTGCACGGGCCGTTCAACATGCACTGGAAGGATTACAACCTGGAGATCGAACTGCGCGAGGTGATCGCCATCGCCCCGCTGCTGGTATTGATGCTGATTACGGGCATTCTGCCGAACTGGATTTTGCAGGTCATCAATGACTCGGTGACGCGGCTGCTGGGGGGCTAGGCGGTTCCATTCAGGAACGGCCGCCGACTGAAGGCCGACGGCTGCACGCTGTAGGCAAAAGGGCATTCTATGGAGCAAGGATTTCAGTTTCCGATCTTGAGCGTGATCATCTTCACGCCGATTGTCGCGGCGGTCGTGCTGCTGTTCATGGACGGCCAGAAACGCGATCTGATCCGGGGCGTGTCGATCACGGCGGCAGTCATCGTGCTGACGCTCTCGGCGGCGGTGTTCTTCGGCTACAACAGCCAGGTCTCCGCCCTCAAAGCCGACCTGGATACCATCCAGCAGGACGGGCTGCCGTATACCTCCACCCGCATGTTCGACCGGGGGCTGGCCTACGAAGAAAAAGTCACCTGGATCGACCAGTTGGGTATCAGCTACCACGTCGGCGTGGACGGCCTGAATGCGCCGATGGTGCTGCTGACGGGCATGGTCACAGTCGCCGGGGTGCTGATCTCCTGGCGCATCGATGACCGCACCCGCGAGTTCATGGCCTTCTTCATGCTGCTGGTCGCGGGCGTCTACGGCGTCTTCGTGGCGATTGACATGTTCATGCTGTTCTTCTTCTACGAACTGGCGATCTTCCCCATGTACCTGCTGATTGCGACCTGGGGATGGGTCAAGCTGCGCGAATATGCCGCTATGAAGCTGACCCTCTACATCCTGATCGGCTCGGTGATCGCCCTGGTCGGTGTCATCGCTATGGTGCTGGTCGCGCAGAATTTCTTCCTGAATGAAGGCGCGGCCGCATTCCAGGCCGCCAAAGACGCCGGCATCCTGGAACCGAACGCCCGCGAACTCAGCTTCAACATGACCCACCTGACGCTGGCGGCGGAAGCCGGGGCGTTCAATGTGGCCGGTTACGCGGGCATCGAGACGATGACCTTCGCCAAGCTGTGGTTCCCGTTCATCTTCATCGGCTTCGCGGTGCTGGCCGGTGTCTTCCCCTTCCACAACTGGTCGCCGGATGGACACGTCGCCGCCCCGACGGCCGTCTCGATGATCCATGCGGGCGTGCTGATGAAGCTCGGCGCGTATGCGGCGCTGCGGTCGGGGGTGCAGCTTCTCCCCGGCGGCGCGGAGACGCATCTGCCCTGGATCGTCTTCCTGACGCTCATCAACGTGGTCTACGGGGCGTTCATCGCCTTCCGGCAGCGTGACTTCAAGTACGTCATCGGCTTCTCCTCGGTCAGCCATATGGGTCTGGTCAGCATGGGCTGGGCCTCGATGAACCTGATCGGGATGACCGGGGCCGGGCTGCAAATGTTCAGCCACGGCGCGATGACGGCACTCTTCTTCGGCTGCGTCGGCATGGTCTATGACCGGGCGCACACCCGCGATATTCCCAGCCTGGGCGGGTTCGTCAAGCGGATGCCCTGGGTAGCAGTGGCCTTCATCGTCGGCGGTTTGACCAGCATGGGTATGCCCGGCTTAAGCGGTTTCGTCGCCGAATTCCCGATCTTCACCGGGATGTGGCAGGCTTCGCAGGAGATCAGCCTGCAAATCGGCGGCTTCAACCTCACCAACTACTACTCGATCATCGTCATCCTCTCGGCGCTGGCGATTGTCATCACTGCCGCCTACGTGCTGCGCGTCACCGGGCAGGTCTTCTTCGGCGACTTCGACGAGAAGCGTTATCACGATGTCGGCGATATCGCCGTGACCGACCGGATCATCCTGATCCTGCTGGGGACGCCGCTGCTCATTCTCGGTGTCTACCCGGCCCTCATGGCTCCCATGATCGAGGCCGGGCTGAGACCCATTCTCGCAATCCTCGGAGGTTCATAAATGGGCGCTCCTGAATTCACGCTTGGGCAAAGTTTGCTGGTCATCCTGCCGGAGATCGGGCTGGCGCTGCTGGCCGTGATCGTCCTGGGGCTGGATGTCGGCATTCCGGGAATCCTGCGCCCGTACTCCGAGGGCAGCAAGAAGAACATCGCCCTGGTCACTGGGTTAGGGTTGGGCATTCTGGCTCTCGTCCCGCTGCTGGCCTATCCCGGCTCTCCGTCCACTCCCGTCGGCCTGTACTGGGGCGGCATGATCCGCTACGACTCGCTGGCCCAGATCTTCAAGGTGATGATCCTGGCGGCGGCATCGATCACCTGCCTGATGTCCATCGATGTGCATGGGGTAGGGCACAAAGGTGAGTATTACCTGATCCTGATCGTCGCCGCGCTGGGCATGACGCTCATGGCCGGTTCCGCCGATCTGATTATGGCCTTCCTGGCGCTGGAAACCACGTCGATCCCGCTGTACCTGCTGGCGGCCTTCCGCCGCGGCGATGACCGCTCGATTGAAAGCGGCGTCAAATACTTCCTGTTCGGCTCGTTCGCCTCGGCCATCATGCTCTACGGCTTCAGCCTGCTCTATGGTTTCACCGGGCAGACCAATCTGTACCGTCTGGCCGAAGTGCTGAACATCGCCATGACCGACAACCCGATCCCAGTGCTGGGGTCGATGGTGCTGATCGTGGTCGGCTTCGGCTTCAAGATCAGCGCCGTGCCCTTCCACTTCTGGACGCCGGATGTGTACGAAGGCGCGCCCACCCCCGTGACGGCCTTCCTGAGCGTCGCCAGCAAAGCCGCCAGCTTCGCGCTGCTGGTGCGCTTCTTCGTCACGGTCTTCCCGGCGGGATTGGTGATCGGCGGCGCGGAAATCCAGAACTTCTGGATTCAACTCATGGCCGCCGCCGCGCTCATCTCGATGACGCTTGGCAATCTGGTGGCACTGGCCCAGCGCAATATCAAGCGCCTGCTGGCCTATTCATCCATTGCCCAGGCCGGCTACACCCTGATCGGTGTGGCTGCGATCCAGGCGCAGGCCGGCATCAGCCCGGAGGCGCAGACCCTCGCCGCGCAGACGGCCGTGGCCTCCATCGGCTTCTACATGTTCATGTACGTCTTCACGAACCTGCTGGCCTTCGCGGTCGTGATCCTCTTCAGCGAGGCGACCGGCAGCGAGACCATCGCCGATCTGGCGGGCTTGAGCCGCCGCAGCCCGTGGCTGGCGCTGATGATGACGGTGGCGCTGCTGTCGCTGGCGGGTGTGCCGCCTGCGGCTGGCTTCTTCGGCAAGTTCTTCGTGTTCCAGGCCGCCGTGCAATCCGGCCTGACCTGGCTGGCGATCATCGGCGTGCTGAATGCCATCGTCGCCCTGTACTACTATCTGGTCGTCATCAAGGTGATGTACGTCGATCACAGCGAGGATGAGGACAAGCCGATCCCGTTCTCGCGTCCCTATGTCTGGGTGCTGGCGATCACGGCGCTGGCGGTGATTATCATCGGCACGGTCGGCGCGCAGCCGATCTTCAACTGGGCGGTCGAGAGCGCGCGGTCGCTCTTCTCGTAAATGACCCTCACCGAACCCCCTTCAGTCACAAGCCTGGAGGGGGTTTTTGTGCCTTCAAACACACATCAACTACTCAGAAATGAAGGCCGGGGTCTGGTTGGCAAATCAGGGTTGCTTGTGATAGTATTCTCGAACTCTTGACATGTCTCGTCCCAGGCCCGTCCGGCGAATCCGTAATCTGGCGCTGGCGGCAGTCGCCGCGCAGGTGGGGTGCTGGGTGATTGTGGTCGTGATCGTCGCCCTGCTGATCGGCCTGTGGCTCGATGCCCAGACCGGTAGGCGGGGGCCGTTCACGATTGGCCTGGTGGTGTTGAGCATACCGATTTCGCTGTTCCTGGTGTTTCGCATCGTTTTGAGGCTGATTGCGTCGATTGATCCTCCGTCTCAAGATGAGCAGAACACGGACACATCGACCAGAGGAGGTTGACTGCTTTATGAGCTTATTGGTTGATAGAAGACAAGGAGATTCATCATGAGCGCAACGCAGCGCGGACTGGTGATCTTTGCCGTAATCGTCGTGGCCTTGTTCTTGTGCATCAGCGCCACTTTTAGCTGGCTGCCTGCTGCCGGCTCCGGCGCGACGCTGCCGGTCATCGTTGTCCCCGGCGAACCTTACGACACCAAAGTCAACTTCCTGGGGATTTCCGGCATGGCGACCACCAACACCTGGGTAGCGACCCTGGTCGCTTCCGTCATCACGCTGCTGGTGGCGGCGCTGGCCTGGCGTGCCTCGCGCGGTTGGACGAAGGAAGTGCCCGGACGCCTTCAGGCTCTGATCGAAATGCTTGGGGATTTCGTCTACGGCCAGACTAAGAGCTTCACGCCCATCACGTCCCTGTCGCGCAACTGGCTGTATCCGCTGGCCGCCAGCATCTTCCTGTTCCTGCTGATCGCCAACTGGATGAAGCTGCTGCCGGGCGTCGAAACCGTTGGTCTGCTGCACTGCGCCGGTGGCAGCTATCCGGAATATGGCTTCAGCATTACGGCGGGACATCCTGTTCTGGGCAGCCAGTTATATGTCCCCCAGGCGCTGTCTTCCGCCCAACCGGCCTCGGCTGAAAACTACCATGCCTGCGAAGAATACAAAGAAGGCAAAATCGCCAAGCCCAGCAAAGAGGCTGTCGCCGCGGCTGCCGCTGAACTGAAGGAACGCGAGACGGCTCTGCTGGCCGAACTCGATCCCCAGGTGGAAGCTGGCACGATCACCGCCCAGGATCGTACCGAACAGGTGAACGTGCTGCGTAAAGAAGTGACCGAATCAGTCTGGCCGCATACGACGGTTGGCCTGGACGCGGATACATTGGAAAAGGGCGTTGTGCCTTACCTTCAGGTCATTACCCCGTTCATCCGTGGCGCGACCACCGATCTGAACCTGACGCTCGGTCTGGCGCTGGTGTCCTTCTTCGCCATTCAGATTTTCGGCGTGATCTCGCAGGGGCCGAACTACATCCAGAAGTTCTTCAACTTCCGGGCGCTCGGCAACCTGGGCAAGAAACCCATGGGCGCGATTGACTTCATTGTCGGTTTGCTGGAAATCGTTTCCGAACTCGGCAAGATCGTCAGCCTCACCTTCCGTCTATTCGGTAACATGTTCGCTGGCGGTATTCTGCTGGCGGTGATGGCCTTCCTGGTCGCCCTGTTCCTGCCGATTGTTTTCCTCGGCCTGGAATTGATCATCACGACCATTCAGGCGTTCGTGTTCTCTGTTCTGACAATTGTGTTCTCGGCGCAGGCGATGGAAAGTCATCACGGCGACGACGAACACCACGAAGCAGCGCACTAAAACGAGTCGCTGCGCTGCATCTGTGCTTAGGTTAATCTGACATTCTCTAAGGAGCGAAACGACAATGGGTCCTGGTGAACTTGAAACGGGTCTGAAGGCAATCGGTGCTGGTCTGGCGATGATCGGCGCGTTGGGGCCGGGTATTGGTATCGGTCTGCTGGTGCAGGGCGCGCTTCAGGCCATCGGTCGTAACCCCGATGCGGGTGGAACCATTCAGGCGAACATGATTCTCGGTATCGTGTTCGCGGAAGCGGTCGCCATTTACGCCCTGGTGGTTGCCCTCATCATCGTCGTCGGCATGATCGTCTTCTACCCGCGCATC